>NZ_WBKL01000195.1:0-74893 GCF_015714705.1 Nostoc sp. NZL
CTTTTTAGGTAGGTCATATTTTGAACCAACTGACGTTATAGCAAAGTTCTTTAATCCTAAATCCACACCGATTGCGTCTCTAATAGCTACTACTGGCGTATTTTCTTGATTAAAAAGAATAGATGCGTAGTATTTACCGTCAGCATTTCTCGATATTGTTACAGTCGTGAATTTTGCATCCGGTAATTCTTTGTGAAACACGGTTTTCATTAAACCCAAATTCCCAGGAAACTTAATCACAGAGTCCTCTGACATCAGTTTCACGTTTTGGGGATATTGAATAGATTGCAAAGCATGTTTAGATTTAAAGTTAGGGAATTTAGCGCGTCCTTCAAAGAAGTTGACAAAAGCACTTGAAAGGTTAAATGTGACGCGCTGCAATACTTGACTGTACGCAAGTCCTAACCATTCAAATTCTTTTTTTAACCCAGACAGTAACTTATCCATTGCTGCCTTAGAAAGACCTTTCCCCGTTTCTTTATACGCAATAGTAGTGGCATTAAGCATATAATTCCACAACCATCGGGTATTACCAAAACATTGAGCTAGATAAGATTCTTGCTCATCAGTGGGATAAATTCTAACTTTAATTGCTCTATACATGGCATCGACCTTACCGTGTTTACTTATTCATGGTAACAGATGTTTCGACGATTGAATTATCAAAAACAAATATTTTGTTTGTTTCGTCGCAGTAGTCTTTCCTGTTTTCGCTACGCTCAAATATGGTCAGACTACACTCCTCAACTCACGCACATTCATCACAACACTGAATGGAGTACCATTTCAGTGTGAGCCTTCTGCTGTTTAAGGTAAAACTAATTAAATTGTAGGATTGAAATTTTTTTGCAATCCCAAATCAAATATTTAAAATTGGCACAGTCTATTACTTAATCGCAAAAAATAAGGGAAAAATGAGTAACCTGATTCTAGTTGTAGACGACGACAATTTAATGCGATCGCATCTGTGTGAGCAATTGACAGAAGCAGGGTATCAGGTGGTAGAAGCGAGTAACGGTTTAGAGGCGATCGCTACCTATACTCGCCTTCACCCAGATATAGTACTGTTGGATATCATGATGCCAGTGATGGATGGGTTTAGCTGCTGCGCTCAACTGCAAGCACTCCCCGATGGCAAAGAGACACCAGTGTTAATGATTACTGCGTCTTCTGATCAGGCAACCGTAGAAAAAGCTTTTGCTGTGGGTGCAACTGACTTTATTACCAAGCCGATTCAATGGCCAATATTGCGTCAAAGATTGCGCCGGATTCTGGAAGGTAGTCGGGCTGTGCAGGAATTACGACAGCAAACCGCACAGGCACAATTGCGGGAAGCACAACTCACGATGGCATTAGATGCTGCTCGCATGGGCATCTGGAACTGGGATCTGCTGACGAACAAAATTTCTTGGTCAGATAATCTGGAAGCACTTTTTGGCTTAGAGAAAGGGATTTTCAACTACACCTATGAAGCTTTCATCTGCTGCATTCATCCCCACGATCGCGATTTCGTCAGGCGATCGCATCAGCAAGCTATTCGGGATGGAGTCAAATATAACATCGAATTTCGAGTTATTTTACCCGATGGGAGAATTCGTGTTTTAGCAAGCAAAGGAGTTGCCTTTAAAGATGCGTCTGGGGTGGCTGTGCAAATGTCTGGGGTATACATGGACATCACCAAGCGCAAGCAAGCCGAGGAGGCGCTAGAAGTTCGTGCTAACCAGCAAGCGATGGTGGCAGAACTAAGTCAAATGGCCCTAGCTAGTACAGACTTGACTACACTGATGAACTCATGTGTAACAATCGTCGCCCAATGCCTAAAAGTTCAGTCTTGCAAAATTTTGGAACTACTGCCAGATGATCATAGATTGCTGTTACGCGCCGGAGTCGGTTGGCAACCTGGACTTGTGGGAAAGGCAACCGTTAGCGCGGGGATAAATTCTCAAGCTGGCTACACCCTGCTTTCCAAGGAACCGGTAATTGTTAATGATCTGAGCGCCGAAACACGATTCAATGGGCCACCACTGCTACATGAGCATCAAGTGGTCAGCGGTATTAGCGTAGTGATTCATGGCAAAGAGCGTCCTTTTGGTGTATTCGGGGCACACACAACCAGACACCACACCTTCACCAAAGATGATATTTCTTTTCTCCAAGCTGTTGCCAATGTTCTAGCTACAGCCATTGAGCGCCAACACGTGGAAGACGCACTCAAAGAAAGTGAAGAACGCTGTCAGTTAGCCGTGCAGGGCAATAATGATGGCATTTGGGACTGGGATGTGAAAAATGATCAAGTTTTTTTCTCAACTCGCTGGAAGCAAATGCTTGGTTACGAAGAACATGAGATTTCCAATCATTTAGATGAATGGGCTACACGAGTGCATCCAGATGATATCGGATTTGTCAGACAAGCGATCGCCGATCACTTTGCTAAAGTTACCCCGTTTTTCATCAGCGAACATCGAGTCCGGTGTAAAGATAACACCTATAAATGGGTTTTGGATCGCGGTCAGGCAGTATGGGATAAAGATGATGTAGTGCGGATGACAAGTTGCTATACAGATATCACCGAACGCAAACTGGCAGAAGAACAACTGCGTCAGAGCGAAGAACGTTTCCAAATAGTCGCCCATGCTACCAATGATCTTTTATGGGACTGGGATTTGCTGACTAATGAGGTGTGGTGGAATCAAGCTTTACAAACGCTCTTTGGTTACTCGAAAGAGGAAATAACATTCACTGCTCATTGGTGGAGTGAACACATACATCCAGACGATAGGCAGAGAATCGCCACCCAAGCATATGCACTAATAAATAGTGGTGAAAAATTCTGGCTAAATGAATATCGCTTTCGCCGCAGCGATGGTTCTTATGCCTACGTCTTCGATCGCGGTTATGTCGTCCATGACAAAACAGGCAAGCCAGTGCGGATGATGGGTGCGATGATGGATATTACCGAACGGCAAGCCGTACTACGCGATCGCAATCGGGCACAAGCAGAATTAGAACGCCAAAACTTGCGATCGCAACTATTCGCTAATATCACCCTGAAAATTCGTCAGTCTTTACAAATCGATGATATTCTTCAAACCAGTGTCATAGAGGTGCAAAAGCTACTACTTGCCGACCGTGTATTAATTTTGCGCCTACAGCCAAATGGATTTTTTCTCGCTGTTCAAGAGGCAGTAGTTCCCGGTTTGCCCGTTGTGCTGGGGCAGCAAATTATCGACTCTTGCTTTCGCAACGATTACATCGAGCAGTACCGCCAAGGGCGAATTAGTTCTATTAACAATATACAAGAAGCTGATATCCAACCTTGCCACGTCGAATTGCTGCAACGATTCGCCGTTAGAGCTAACCTTGTAGTCCCAATTTTCCTCAAAAATCAACTGTGGGGGCTACTAATTGCCCATCAGTGCGCCCATCCCCGTCAGTGGACTAACTCGGAAATTGAACTTTTGCAACAGCTAGCAGATCAAATAGGCATTGCCTCAGCTCAAAGCCTAATTCTAGAACAAGAAACTCGGCAGCGGCAAGAACTCACCCGTTCCAATGAAGAACTGAAACAATTTGCATTTGTCGCCTCCCACGATTTGCAAGAGCCACTGCGTAAAATTAAAACTTTTGGCGATCGGCTCAAAACAACCTGTGGCGACACATTAACCGAACAGGGGCGTGACTATCTAGAACGAATGCAGAATGCTGCATCGAGAATGCAGACATTAATTGAAGACTTGTTAACACTTTCACGAGTTACTACCAGAGCACAGCCTTTTATATCAGTAAATCTCACAAAAATTGCCCAAGAGGTAGTGTCTGATTTAGAAATTTATATCCAGCAAACTGGAGGAACTGTAGAAATAGGACATTTACCCACCATTAAAGCTGATCCTTTACAGATGCGTCAATTATTGCAAAACATCATTGGTAACGCTCTCAAATTCCACCGCCCACAAATACCACCTTTAATCAAAATCTATAGTACAATTTTAAACAATCAAGCAGATAACATATCAGCTAATTCTGAACTTTGTCAAATCATGGTAGAAGATAATGGTATTGGCTTTGATGAAAAATATCTTGATCGCATTTTTAATGTTTTTCAACGTTTGCACAGTAGCATTGAATACGAAGGTACTGGTATAGGTTTAGCGATCTGCCGGAAAATTATTGAGCGTCATCATGGAAATATCACAGCCCAAAGCCAACCTGGGCAAGGAGCAAAATTTATGATCACATTGTCAGTTGATTCCCATTCTTAATTTTTCTTCCTGGAGAGGGATTAATACTAGAACCCAAAATTAGCTTAATTGTACAATTGCACCCTGTAATTTGTAGGACTTATGCATTGTACAAATTGGCCATGATGTTAAGTATTAATGAGATTCGATTATTTCAGGCTATTGACGACACTACCACAGGGCTTTGTCGTTATCATAACGAAAAAATAAAACTTTCATATCGTAAGACATATAAATTGCATATTTGATGCTTTCTGTCAACGTAAGAGTTGCCATCTGTACCGGGTTTATAACTTGATTCATACTAATAAACCAATGCAAAGGAGACGATGCATAGTGAAGGGTCGACAAATAAACGTCACGATTTTAATGGCTGATGACGATGAAGATGACGGCATCTTGGTTCGTGAGGCGCTGGCAGAAAGTCAATTGCCAATTGAGCTATACATCGTCAGAAATGGTGAAGAGTTGATGGATTATCTATATCATCGGGGTCGATATGCTCACACCAGCAGTTCACCGCATCCGGGTTTGATTTTATTAGATTTGAATATGCCAAGAATTGGCGGTCTTGAGGCGCTCAAAGAGATAAAAACTGACCCACAACTACGGCGAATTCCAGTTGTAGTACTGTCAACATCACGAAGAGAAGAAGATATATATAATACTTACCATTTTGGTGCCAACTCCTTTATCACAAAGCCAGTGGCTTTTGCCTCATTTGTTGAGGTCATGAAGACTCTAGTGAAATACTGGTTTGAAATTGTGAAGCTACCACTAGAAGCAGTGGGAGAAAAACATGGACAACAGCACCATCAAAGTTCTGTTCATTGATGATGACGAAGACGACTATATTTTGACTCGTTATTGGTTTAGTGAATTTCAGGTAGCAAACTGCCAACTGGAATGGGTAAATAATTATGAAGCAGCAAGGAATGCGATCGCTCGCCACCAACATGACATTTATCTTGTAGACTACCGTTTAGGGCCACACAATGGACTGGAACTTTTGCGCGAAGCAATTGCCAACGGCTGTTGTTCTCCAATAATTTTGCTGACAGGTCAGGGCGACTGGGAAATAGATATCGAAGCGATGAAAGCCGGAGCCGCAGATTATCTCGAAAAAAGCCAGTTGACTGCACCTTTATTAGAGCGTTCTATCCGCTATGCCATTGAACGCAAGCAAACAGAACAGAAAATCCGCGAACAAGCCGCTTTACTAGATGTTGCCACCGATGCAATTTTTGTGTGTGATTTAGACGATAAAATTTTATTTTGGAACAAAGCTGCGGAGAGTCTGTACGGTTGGAAAAAAGAAGCAGCTATTAATAAGAAGACACGAGTTCTGTGGCATGAAAAACATGTGTCTCAAGTTCAAGAAGCACTCAGTATTTTGATGCAAAATGGTTCTTGGGAGGGCGAACTACAACAAAAAACAAAATCAGGTAAAGAAATTATTGTTGAAAGCCGTTGGACACTAGTACATGAATTCGGGAATAAAGCACAATCTATTCTCGTTGTTAACACCGATATTACACAGAAAAAACAACTAGAAGCACAATTTCTTCGTGCCCAGCGATTAGAAAGTATTGGCACCTTAGCCAGTGGTATCGCCCACGACCTGAATAATGTTCTTGCCCCGATTTTGATGACAGCGCAACTGTTAGAGTCACAAGTTAATGATGAGCGTTCTCGGCGACTGTTACCAATATTGATCACAAATGCAAAACGTGGGGCAAGCTTAGTTAAGCAAGTATTATCTTTTACCCGTGGGCTGGAAGGCGATCGCACAGTCTTACAATTAAAGCATTTAATAATTGAAATTCAGCAAATTATGAGAGAAACTTTTCCCAAATCTATTGAAGTTTCCACTCAAATTCCGCAAAATCTTTGGACTGTAACCGGCGATGCTACCCAACTGCATCAAGTACTGATGAATTTGTGCGTTAATGCTCGTGATGCTATGCCAAATGGTGGAACTTTAAAAATATTGGCGGAAAATCTCTTTATTGATGAAAATTACGCCAACATGCATATTGAAGCTAAAGTTGGTCACCACATTGTCATTACTGTTAGTGATGGCGGAATAGGTATTAAATCAGAAATATTAGATCGGATATTTGAGCCATTTTTTACTACTAAAGAACTCGGTAAAGGGACTGGTCTTGGTCTGTCTACAGTACTTGGCATTATTAAAAGCCACGGCGGTTTTATCGACGTATGTAGCGAACAGGGAAAAGGTAGCCAATTTAAGGTGTATTTACCAGCACAAGAGGCAGCAGAAACTATAGAAGAACAAGAACAGGGATTACCTTCAGGGCAAGGAGAATTAATTTTAATTGTTGATGATGAAGCTGCCATTCGAGATGTGACCAAAACATCTCTAGAAAGCCATAATTACAAAGCAATCACAGCTAGTGATGGCATTGAAGCAATAGCCTTATATGCAGAACATCGAGATGAAATATCTCTTGTATTAACTGATATGGTTATGCCGTCTATGGATGGGATAACTACTATCCGCACCCTGCGAAAAATTAACCCAGATGTAAAAATTATTGCTGTCAGTGGATTGAGTTCGACTGATAAAGTTAATACAGCTTATGACATGGGCATTAAAGCCTTTTTATCCAAGCCTTATACAGCTAGCCAATTATTGCAAACTATTAGCACCGTTAAAAAGAGTTAGGAGTTGGGGGTTGGGTATTGGTATTGATAATTACTAATTTGTCAAAGTTGAGAGTTATAATTTAGTAACTCCTAACTCATAACTTTTAAATATTTGATTACCCATGACGAAGGATGAAGTATTAGCGGCTAATGCAGCTTTTTATCGTGCTTTTGAAAGAAAAGATATTGAGATAATGAGTGCAGTATGGTCACAAGGAACTGGTAGTTTTTGCATTCATCCTGGAAGTAATATACTGCGAGGTTGGAAAGAAATTCGCACCTCTTGGGAGCAGATATTTAAAAACACTGCTTATATCGAAATAAACACTGATATAATTGCTACAGAAATAACGGATAATATTGCCTATGTTGTACTGAGGGAAAATGTGTTCCAAGTAGTAGGTGGAAGAAGACTTGAAGCACAATCAACAGCTACAAATGTATTTCATTTTCTTGGTGGAAAGTGGTATTTAGTTCATCATCACGGTAGCCCAATTTTGCGGTGAGGAAGTGGGGGATAGAGAAGGAAAGGGATATCGTGTCTGGTTAAAGACTTATCATTTAGACCGCAGGGAGCAGGGAGCAGGGGGCAGGGGGAAAGAGGCTTTTGCGCTTTTTGCACAGATGCGGGAATTATAACTAATTAGGCGGACATGATATGACTAATCAACTCTACTGCATCTCGTCCATCGCAATTTTGTAAGTAAACTTTGACAACTTCTTCTTTAGCAGTAGGCAATTTCTTGCCAATAAAATCTGGATGAATTGGTAATTCTCGATGACCCCTATCTACTAACACAGCTAAACGAATCACTTCTGGTCTACCGTAGTCGTTGACTGCATTTAAAGCAGCGCGAATCGTTCGTCCTTTGAAAATCACATCATCCACCAGTACAACTGTTTTTCCCGTAAGGTCAAAAGGAATTTCGCTTTTCGTTGGAGTCCGCAATCCAATTTTGTCGAGGTCATCTCGATAAAATGTAATGTCCAAAGCGCCGACTGACACGGCTACACCTTCCAGCGTCTCAATTTGACGCGCCAACAACTCGGCTAATAAAGCGCCTCTGGTATAAATACCAAGAAGTACCAGTTGAGACAAATCACGTGTCCTTTCCACAATTTGAGAGGCAAGACGAGTCAAGGTACGACGGATTTCTTCGGATGAGAGAATTTCAACTACTTTGGCAGACATAGCGAGTGATAAGTTAGGGGTGATGAGTTAAGAGTTAGGAGTTTTTATTATTTAACATTTATCTTTATCGATTGGGGAGTATTAAGAATATAGCGATCGCTATTCCTAACCATAGCAAAGAACAATATCGAGTCAGCTGTAAAGCATTCTGAATGGAAGTTACAGTAATGGGATAAATAGCATCTCCTAGCAGTGGTTTGTACTTAGCTGTCCCGCGATACCAATTTGTACCCCCCATCTGCACACCCAAGAAAGCAGCATAGGCGCACTCACTCCAGCCAGAATTGGGACTAGGGTCATTAATTGCATCCCGACGACAAATTCGCCAAACATGCATCGGTTTACCAGATAACAGCGCCACAGTCACGACTGTTAACCGACAAGGTAGCCAAGTTAAACAATCTTCCAACCGCGCACAAAACCATCCCAAATAAGTATAGGGTGCTTCTCGGTAGCCCACCATTGAATCAAGGGTACTACTGGCTTTGTATGCTAAAGCCAAGGGAGTTGGCCCCACGATTGGTATAAAGATACCAACAATTGCATAAAAAAGCGGAGCCATCACCCCATCGGTAGCATTTTCTGCAACCGTTTCTAAAACGGCTCGCAAAATTTCTGCTTGTGAAAGCTTTTGTGTATCTCGACCAACGTAATTACTTAAAACTTTACGAGCCTTCTCTAAATCTCCCGCTGTTAAAGGTTCTAAAACAGCCACCGCTGCTGTTCGCAAACTTCTGCCAGCAAAACAACTAGCCAAAAGAATGCTATCTATCGCAATTCCCAATAACGGATGAACCCATCTGGCACTTTGAATAATCAAAAAGCCAACAAGACCGCTACCAATTATTAGGATAAGACCTAGTGCAATTCCAGCTAGGCGTTGTGTTAGAGAATTTTGACACAATTGGAGAAAAAATTTCGTCAAGTGAGAAATTGCCCACCCCATAATTTGCACTGGATGAGGCCAATTCCAAGGATCGCCAATTAAGTAATCTAAAAGTGCAGCAATTATTAAGATATAGATGCTGTTAGTCATAAGTTACGAGTCAAGGGTTAAGAATCAAGGGTCAATATTTGGACTATTGACTCTTGACTAAACCACAAAACTAGCTTCTTCTCCAAGGGAAGCTTGCCAGCTACGAGCATCGTAATAAAGGTCTGCCAAAGTAATACTGTACAAAGCTTCTTTGAGCTTTTGGTTGAGTCTCTGCCAAAGGCTAAATGTTACCCAATCTTCAGCTTGTGCAGGTGCTGGGGTGTGATGGGGTAAATGGCTAGTCTCGCCAACTGCTTCTAAAATTTGTCCTATAGATATTTGTGCAGGCTCTCTTGCTAATTGGTATCCGCCGATGCTACCACGAATTGATTTTACTAAAGACGCACGACGCATTTCTATTAGTAGTTTTTCGAGGTAAGGAGCTGGGATATCTTGGCGTTTAGCGATCGCTCTCACAGATACTGGGCCATATTTTGGCTGTAAACTCAAATCTAGCAGTGCCTTCACACTGTAGTGTCCTCTGGTAGTTAGTTTCATTTTGGCCAGCTTGATTGTTTGATTTTTTGTCCTTAGTCATTTGTAAATAACCAATGACTAAGGATCAGTTTTACTTATCATTCTGTGACTCAGTTATCATCCTCAGCAAGTAAACGACTTTTTGAGCGTTAGTTTAGAAAACTTAAAACTTGTATAGTCTAGCAGTGATTCACTAACTATATATATATAGTTATCAGCATTGCCAGCATTATCTAAAATAGATTGTCTTGGCAATATTGGTAATGGCATAACAATTGTGCCTATGAGTGTAATATACTTGGCTAGGTTGAGATAAAAACTAAAGGATTATGTTCCTATTAGCTCAACCTCAGCTAAAATAAAATCGATTCAAACACTTCAAACATTCATTTTCGACCTAAGTTGATGCCTAAACAGAAAAAAATTGAACCCCTACTCGGTGAAGAACTGCTCAAAAAAGTTAAAGAGCTAGAGAGCGAGAGCAAAGAAGACAAAGCCAAGAAGTGCGGCTACTATACCGTTACCAAAAATGGTATAGAGCGCGTCAATATGATGAAGTTCTTAAATGCCCTAATTGATGCCGAAGGCATTCAGTTGGACAGTACACCCAGTGCTAATGGGCGCGGTGGACGTAGTGCTAGCTATAGAATTAGTGTGCAATCGAATGGTAACTTACTTATAGGTTCAGCTTATACAAAACAGATGAATCTGAAACCAGGAGATGAGTTTCTGATCACTTTAGGCAAAAAGCACATTCGTCTGAGACAGGTAGACCCAGAAGATCGGGAAGAAGATGAAACCATAGAAGCCACTGCTTAATAAATAGTCATTAGTCAATAGTCATTTGTGAAACCAATGACTAATGACCAATGACTAATGACTAATAACTATATCTGTGGTGGGTAAGACTGGTAAATAGTGGCGAAGTGCTTTGCGCGTAACTGCTAAATTGCAGGTTAATGCAATTTGCTCTCTTTCTAGTAAACCCAAAATGCGATCAGGTTTGTCTCGTGCTACCACTGGTAATTGATGCAAACCTCGAAGACTCATGCGGTCTAGAGCTTCAGATAATAGTTCATCCTGCCATGCATAAAGGATTTCAGTAGTACAAATGTCTATTAGGGTTTGACTCAATAAATTATCTGGAATTTCAGTTAAGGAATTTGGGTAAGTTTGCCAAAGAGCAAGGGCACGGTTAATATCTTCCAGAGAAAGTATACCAACTAATTGCTCTGCTTCATCAATTACTAAAGCACTGCGGACGCGATCGCGGATCATTTCCACCGCTGCATCTAACACTCCAAGAGTTGCAGGTAATTTTTTTGGGCAGGGATACATAGCATCTTCTACCAAAATTTGCTGCACAATTTCCGCTTGTTCATCTTTCAATTCCGAAAGACCAATCTGTTGTAAGTTAGAGTTAGAGTTAAAAGTTGGTTTAATCCTTTCCACTAGCCAAACACTCAAACCCACAGCTGCCATCAACGGTAAAACAATGCGATAGTCGCGGGTTAATTCAAACAGCATTAAAATAGCCGTTAACGGTGCTCTGACACTAGCAGCTAATACTGCTGCCATTCCTACCATTGCGTAAGCTGGGGGAGCCGCCATTTGATCGCAAATTGTCGGGAATGCCACAGCCAAAATTTTGGCGTAAGCCGAGCCAAAAGAAGCACCTAAAAACATTGCTGGTGCAAACAAACCGCCGATGAAACCACTACCTGTACTAATTGCAGTCATCAGTAGCTTCACGACCAACAGCACCACTAACAGGTAGAGTGGAAACTCCACATCCTGAAGCATTGCTTCTACAGTTTCATAACCGACACCCAAAATTTGCGGGAAGTGCAAAGCAACTGCGCCAATCATCACACCGCCAATAATTGGATGAATCGGCTGAGGAATTCGTCCCAAAACTTCAAATCCTGGAACCTTTCCAGCAAAGCAGGCTTTTGCTGCCCGAATTGCTTGAGTATAAGCCAGAGAAACTAGGCTGGCCCCTAAACCCAAGCCAAGATAAAGGGGTAATTCCAAAGGACTGAGGACTTGGTAAGCAGGTAAATCAAAAGCTGGTTGTGCCCCCAAACCAATTTGGGCAATTAGTGCTGCTACCACCGCCGCTAGCAGTACCACACTCACAGCAGAAGTAGCGAAAGATGTCGCTCCCATCACCACCTCTAGGGCAAAAAATACCCCAGCGATGGGAGCATTAAATCCAGCCGCAAGTCCAGCCGCCGCGCCAGCACCTAAAAGCAAACGTTGTCGTTCTTGAGATACATTCAGGATCACAGAGAACAACATCCCAAAATTTGCGCCAATTTCTACACTCGGCCCCTCTGGCCCCAAAGAAGCACCGCTTCCCAAAGAAACAGATGCAGCCAGCATCTTCGTAACTGGTCGTAGTTGTCGCTTAATCTCTGTTCCCTGAGAAGCGGCAATGAGAGATGAAAGTCCAGGGCCAAAGTCTTGAGTGCGCCAGCGCATCAAGCCAACGATTAATCCGCCAAGGGTCGGAACGCAGGCTAAAGTCCAAGCACCCCAAACACCGATTTGACCCATTAAATTTTCCAGCATCAGCTGGTGAATCAACTGGATTAAATAGTGAAAGGTGACTACACCCATACCTGTACCACCGCCAATGAGCATGGCTAAAAACAGGACAACGGTTTCTGGGGATGGTTGAAAACGATTAATGAGGTGAGCTAAACGAGCGGAAGGTGTAGGAAAGGCAGGTTGTTCCGTTACCTTCCTCAGTTGAGTGGGAGGCAAGAGAGTCATTGAGAGGCGGGGTAAATGTAAGAAAAAATTTAAATTTTTATCTGTTACTTCTCATTGTGAGCCATTATTTAGCAACCAGACAAGTAGACTTTATTTGCTTGATTTACAAAGCTTTAGCAAAAAATGTCATTGTGCAAAATTTTTGTGGGGAGAATGGTTAAATGGGAGACAATTGTTATTTGAGGGTCAACTATAGCTAGTGGGGTGCGAGTGAGCGCCAACGCTATTCTTTCTAGAGATAACAAAGTTTTTGTCGGCTGGGTGGACGCACCCGCAAACATTAACAAGGAGTCATCCTTGCCGAAATCTAGTTATACTCGTGTTGCGACCATTGAGCCATCTTTGGTAGTAATACAATGTATGTGTGATTTATGGCTGATGTCAGACCACACATTGATCCCAATTCAATATAGCTATTGTTATAGAGCGAGTAAATGGACTAGGCGGACGAGGTAAATGAATATACACACCTTTGATAATCATTATGTTACTTGCCCAATTTGCCAAAGAAATGCTACGCCCAAACCAGTTAAAACTCGCATGGGCTTGTTTTGCTGTCCCTATTGCCAGGAACGGCTAGTAGTTTGCCAAAGCGGTCATTATGTCCGCGATCCGTTTACTTGGAGACAATTGATGGTCGCTTCGTCGCTACGTCGTCAAAGCCGACCTTTAGCTAGGATTATCAGAGATTTTGTCTTGCTCAAGCGTCCTATGGTAGCCTTGGCTGTAGGAAGTGCCATTTTCTTTAGTGCGATCGCCCTGACTCAAGAAAGGACAAACTACGATAGCCAAATTTTTCCCACAACAGAGAAAGTTAATAAACCAGAAAACAAAACTCAGTAAATGGAATACTTTGGTATAAATCAAATCTAACTTTGATTTTTGTAATATTATAAATACTTCTGTGAAACCGTGTCTTATTCGCCCCAAATAGGACACGGTTTTACATCATGTCCGCTTAATACCAATTTAATATGAAGCTGCATAGAATAGAGCTTCCAGGATAAAGTTATAAGAAGAGACAGAAATTACCTCCTCAAATGTAAGTTGGTCGAATATTTCTTGGATGCGATCACGTAAAGCTTGTAAAGAAGAGAAAAGTTGATTTCTGAGTGGTTTTTTGAGGAGCTGCC
Source organism: Nostoc sp. NZL (assembly GCF_015714705.1). NCBI lineage: Bacteria > Bacillati > Cyanobacteriota > Cyanophyceae > Nostocales > Nostocaceae > Nostoc > Nostoc sp. NZL. Next base: position 13,528 of record NZ_WBKL01000195.1, read on the forward strand.
AAAGTCTTTCAATCGGATTGAGTTCTGGGGCTGAAGGTGGTTGAAACAGAGGAATAATATTTTCTGGCCAACAAATCGCTGAACTTGTATGAGCAGGTGCTTGGTCAACCTGTAAAATCGCGTAATCCCCACCTAATTGTTGAGATAGCCAGTCCAAAAACTGTTGAAAACACTCGCCATTCAATTTCGGATACTCGTAATATTGTGGTCTCCAGTTAATGGTTCAATTGCACCATAAATCCAAAAATTGTCCCTCGGCCATTTCACCTCAACCGTGGGTTTAACACCTGAAGCTGTAATCACTTTGCCTGTGAGAGTTTTTAGTCCAACCCTTGTTTCATCCTGACACAGGTAGCGAACACACTTGCCGGGTGCTAGATTTTCTTCTAGACAGTTGAGGATAATGCCGAGTTTTTTTTAAACTCAGATACCAACTTTTCATCCTGCTTATAGCTTTGAGGACGTGGTACTTTTAATTTTGCCCCTAATCGATATCGAACCAACGCATAAACCGTTGCATATTCAATATCTTGCCCATGTTCTTGTTTCAACCATTCAACTATTGCACCATAGCTGGCAAACCCTTTCCCTGTTTTTAACTCCTCCTCGAGTGCTGCGATCGCAGCATCATCGATCTTCCGCTTTGCCCCTGGTGCTTTCTTGATTTCTAATAAGCCCGACAGCCCATCAGTTCTGTACTTCTGCAACCATCTCGTGACTGTTGAAGTATCTCGTGCCAAGCGTTTTCCGATTTCTTGCTGTTCCTTTACTTGTCCGCTTTTGATCCACCACAACATAATAAGTTTTTCTTTCTGGTTTCCCAAGTTGGCTGTTTGCAGACGTTTTTTTAGTTCTTCTTCGCTCTCTGCGATTTCAATCTCAAAAGGACGGCTCATGGGTATTCAAATTTATTAAGTTTGCTTCCATCTATTATATGTAGCTTCATATTAAATTGGTATAAAGTAATTAAAGTGTGAGCAAGGAGACAAAATTTTATTTATGGTGATTGTAGCGATTTAAGGACGGTAAAGCTAAAAAGATATACCACCGATTTCGAGAGAAAGACCGCATGATGCCTGAAGGTTTGAAATACTTTGATAGATGATCGTTGCTTTCAGGCGTTTGGCCATGACTCAATGTCTAATTAGAGGCAGCAGCCCCTAATCAGCCATTCCTATGCAGAGCATTATGAACTAGAGAATAAGTAAGATCCCTGATGTCTTAAGTTGAGTTGACACTTGAAATAATCTTGTTGAAAAACGGGAAGACTATGGTTACTCCCCAATGGAGAAATTTCCATGAAAATCCTGAACAGCAAAATGCTCAAAAAATCTCTGCTTAACTGTCTAATTTTGCCTTTTTCCCTTGCACCCTGGCTCTGTGTGGGAACGCTTTTTGATTCCCAAGCCAATGCTTTACCAGGACAAAGTACAGAGGAAGTAGGCACCTGGATTAAAGCACATCCCACACTCCGCCCCAGAAGTGGGGAGCAATTGTTTGTGCAAAAGACTGATACTGCTGCTCAACGATTCACTTTTCAAGCGTCGGTATTGCCTCCCGGTAGGGTGGAGTTTTCCAAAGACCGTGGCAGAATTCGGAGTGAGCGAATTTCTATGTATGATGCCATTAACGGGATGACATTTGCCCGTCTCCAGGAATCCTTGCGGGTGATTTATGGCTTGGAGATTTATCAAGACTACGATCGCGCCCAAGTCGTGTATCAGTATCCCAACCAGAAGGTAGTTAACTCGGCGCGTCTTGCCAAAACTCCGATTCGGGAAGCTTTAAAGGGAGAATTACGAGTAGGCGATCGCTATGTATATTGGGTGGAAATTGCCCAACCCAAGACTGGCAAAGCTTTTACCGGTCAAATGACAGTTTTGCTCAAAACTGACCTCGATAAGTTAGAAAATGAACTGCAAGTTCGTTAATGGGCGTTAGGCATTAGTCATTCTCCCCCTGCCTCCCTCATCTCTTCTCATTTAAATATTACTGAATTGGTGTTCTATAGCTTCCCCAATCCCATAGGAGCGAGGGTCTGCCATATACCCGAAAAGATACTTTCAGATGCTAAGGAAATTCGTAATAAATCTTCCTTCAGTAGTGGTGGCCAATCTATCCCGGCTTTACGCCCTGCGGCAAATAGCTGTTGCGCCTTAATGCTTAACTGATAAAGGGCCAAAGCCAGTTCTCGGTCTAGGCTCTTTGCATCTTTGAGGGCTTCAAACACCACTTTCAATGCCAACAAAATTGAGGTGATCTGACCGGGTACCGGTGGTTTCCCCTGTTTCATACGCGTTAACAGCGCATCTGGGTTTTCCTCGGTTGTGATTGTCTGATCTATGAGGAGTTTCCGAGCTGTTTCGTAATTCATGTAGTCAGTTTAGCGTACATTTTGCTTCAGCAGGAATACCTAATTAAAAAGTCATAAAACTGGCTTTTAGTTATTTATAGCAATCTCATTTGATTTGTGAAAAGATAAACTTGGAGAAAATGATGCGGGATTTGCGATACTCTAGTTAACCAGATAGACCATATCTTTGAAAAATACGCCCTGCTTGGAATCAGAAGCAAAATGATATCACCGAATTTACTAGAAATTGAGCGCTCCGTCCGTGCCTTGTCTGTAGAAGAACAACTTTGGCTGCTAGAAAGTATTGCTCGACAAATCCGAGAAAGTGAGTATAAAAAAGATAATTTGGCTGATGTGGAAAATTCAGAAGACCAACTGGACGTGATAGCTAATGAGGTAAAGATTCCAACAGAAATTGCTGCTATAACGGATGAATTTGCGATTTCAGAAATTCTCTGATCTGGAAAAGTAAAAATTATGAGTTTGGTAGATTTAAAAAGTCAAATATACAAGTTATCGGTGAGCGATCGCTTAAAATTGCCGAAGGCATCGTCTGTTGACAGCAACGCAATCATAAAAAGCAGCTTTTAAATTGATCATCTGTGGTGTTTGGCAGTAATAGCGATCGCAATCATCAGATTATTACCACTATAGTTAATTTGGGAATTTTGATGGAAAGTTAACATTAAATTATAAATTGGCTCTATTTGATGATATATAGTTGCCAATCAATAAGTAGCATAGATAACTTTCGCATTTAGTCTTGTAGATTGATTTTTGTTTCATTAGTCTTTACGATTAAACCCTATCATGATAGGTCAGTGGGGTAAATACGCTTCTATGATGTTGCTGATTAATAGGGCAATAGGGACGATCTCGGAAAAACAACTGATCAAGGGTGCTCATTACATTGTTTGAAGTTATGTAGCCTTTTGATTACGGCCTATCAACCACTGCGGTAAACTATGCGTTGATTATGATTCTTTCGCAGAGAAGAACACTCGGAAGGAGCGGCTTTTTCAATGTCTCATACCGTAAAAATCTACGATACCTGCATTGGCTGTACCCAATGCGTCCGCGCTTGCCCTACTGATGTACTAGAGATGGTTCCTTGGGATGGCTGTAAAGCTGCTCAAATTGCCTCTTCACCCCGTACAGAAGACTGCGTGGGCTGTAAGCGCTGCGAAACCGCTTGTCCCACTGACTTTTTGAGCATCCGGGTTTACCTGGGCGCTGAAACAACTCGCAGTATGGGTCTGGCTTACTAAAAAGCTCAGTGCTGAGTCACCGAACTCCTGATCGCGATGCAGGTCTACTGCCCAACCGTTCTTCCAGAACTGTTGCCTTGTCTCCCTCGGACTCAAGGAAGAGGCGCAAGCCTTTGCACCTCTTTGCAGTGATAACCATCGAAGAAAGCCTCCGTTCAGAGTTCTCGCTGAGTTCTGAGTCTTGAGTCCTGAGGCAAAAGAAGTAAATCAAAAAAACAATTTCTTGATTCTTCACTTAGCACTCAGAACTCAGAACTCAGTGTTCAAGAATTTTAAAGTTTCTTTATAGCAAGCATCTTTAGCAATACCTAGTGGTAGAGGGAGTCAATTACTCCCTTTTTTCTTTGTGAAACGTCGAGTTTGTGGTGAACACTATACTGGATTTAATCATCCTGAAAAAAAGTGGTGTGAACAATGTGCGGAATCGTTGGATATATAGGCACTCAAGCGGCGACAGACATTTTACTAGCTGGGCTGGAAAAACTAGAGTACAGGGGCTACGATTCGGCTGGAATTGCCACTGTTTGGGAAGGTGAGATTAATTGTGTGCGGGCAAAGGGCAAACTGCATAACCTGCGTTCTAAACTGGAACTAATAGAAACTCCCGCTCAAATTGGTATTGGTCACACACGCTGGGCAACTCATGGTAAACCAGAAGAGTACAACGCCCATCCCCATTTGGATACGGCAAAGCGAGTGGCGGTAGTGCAAAATGGCATTATCGAAAATTATCGCGAATTACGCGAGGAACTCAAAGTAAAAGGACACGAATTTCGCTCTGAAACCGATACCGAAGTCATTCCCCATCTCATAGCCGAATTTTTAAAGGATCTTCCCCCCTCTTCTCCTTCATCTGCCTCATCTCCCTTCCTAGAGGCAATTCGTCAAGCCGTTAACCACTTGCGCGGGGCGTTTGCACTTGCAGTTATTTCTGCTGACTACCCCGATGAATTGATTGTTGTTCGCCAACAAGCACCTTTGGTAATTGGTTTTGGTCAAGGGGAGTTCTTTTGTGCATCTGACACGCCTGCGATCGTTGCCTACACCCGTGCAGTGCTACCTTTAGAAAATGGCGAAATTGCCCGTCTCACACCTTTGGGCGTTGAGATTTACAATTTTGCTGGCGACAGGCTGAAAAAACAACCCCGGCTACTCAACTTCAATCCTGCAATGGTAGAAAAGCAGGGATTCAAACACTTCATGCTCAAAGAAATTCATGAGCAACCAGGGGTAGTAAGAGCTAGTTTAGAAGCATACTTTAATCCAGCCGAATCTATAGAATCACCAATCAATCTTGGTTTAGCTGCGGATTTATACACCGATTTAGAACAAATTCAAATCCTCGCCTGTGGTACCAGTTGGCACGCAGCATTAATCGGAAAATATTTAATCGAACAATTAGCAGGAATTTCAACTCAGGTACATTACGCTTCTGAGTATCGCTATGCACCATCACCCCTAACGGCTAACACGTTGATCATTGGTGTTACCCAATCAGGCGAAACCGCTGATACCCTAGCAGCTTTGGCGATGGAAAAAGAACGTCGCCAAGGAAAAGAACCGAAATATCAAGCGCGACTACTAGGCATTACTAATCGCCCCGAAAGCAGCCTTGGTGATATGGTACCGCATATCATCAGTACCCTAGCGGGAATTGAAATTGGGGTAGCGGCGACAAAAACTTTTACCGCCCAACTGATGGCATTTTATGCTTTGGCATTGGATTTAGCAGCTCGTCGTCAGACAGTTTCAAAAGACATTTTAGAGAAAATTATTAATGGGTTGCGGCAGATTCCCAAAGAAATTGAGGCAACTTTAGAAAGTCAGGAACGTTTAACTGAACAGCTAGCCCACGAATTTGCTGAAACCCAAGATTTCATTTTTATAGGTAGGGGAATTAACTTTCCTATTGCTTTGGAAGGGGCGTTGAAATTAAAAGAAATCAGCTATATTCACGCCGAAGGGTATCCGGCTGGAGAGATGAAACATGGCCCGATCGCACTATTAGATGCGAAAGTACCTGTAGTTGCGATCGCAATTCCTGGTAGTGTGTACGAAAAAGTTATTTCTAATGCTCAAGAAGCCAAAGCTAGAGATTCTCGGTTAATTGGCGTTACTCCCGTCAACGATGGCGAAGCTGCGGAAATTTTTAACGATCTTCTTCCCGTCTCTCATGTGGAAGAATTACTTTCTCCAATTCTGACAGTAGTTCCTTTGCAATTATTGGCTTATCATATTGCCGCCCGTCGCGGTTTGGATGTCGATCAGCCTCGTAACCTTGCTAAAAGTGTTACCGTGGAGTAGTATAATTTTATACTTAAAATTAATGTATAATGGCTTCTGAAGAAGTTCTATGGCTTGCAGAAGCCATTTTTATGGCAATGATTATAAGTATAATATATTTATTAATACTTAAGTAAGTATTCGCTGGATTTGCAGTAAAGGGTAAAATTATCCAAATGTGATCGCAAAAACCCGAATGTATATTTTTACAACGTCTTTATATTACAGACAAGTCTGTAAAAACTTGAGCCGATAACATCCGAGTTAATTACATCTACCAACATTATGAGTGAAATCCGCTTACGTCAAATAAAGTCATACCTTCAAAAAACATTTAATGGTTTGATTGACTTATCAGATTATCAAAATAAATCTGAAACAGACAGAGAGTTAATTTTCTTAACAAGAAGTCTAGCTGCATTTACTTTGATGGTTTTAGCTGATATCTCTCCTCAAGAAGCATCAAAATCGATAGTTGATGGTGGACAGGATAATGGAATAGATTCGCTTTATTTTGACAGGCGAGAAAAAATAATGTATGTATTACAGTCCAAATGGAAACAAGACAGTAAAGGTAGTGTTAAAACAGATGAGGTAATGAAATTTACTAGAGGTTTTAAAGACTTGGTAAATGCTAGATATGACAGATTCAACTCAAAATTTAATAATAAAACTCCAGATATTGAAGAAGCGCTGAATGACGCAGGAACAAGATTTGAAATAATTCTTGTCTATTCAGGTCAAACTCCCTTAGCAGATGAACCAAAAAGAGAATTGGATGATCTATTAGGTGAGATGAACGATTCATCAGATATTGTTAGTATGAGAGTTTATAACCAGGCAAATATATATAACATAATATCTCAAGGAGCATCTGGCAATCCTATAAATTTAGATGTTTGTCTGTTTGAGTGGGGACAAACAAAAGAACCCTATCAATCATATTATGGGCAAGTGTCTGCTAGAGAAGTAGCTGATTGGTGGACTAAACATTCTCCTAAATTGTTCTCTTCAAATATTAGGCTTTTTGTAAAAGATAGTGAAGTTAATGAAGGTATTATCAATACACTAAAAAAAGAGCCGGAAAAATTTTGGTATTATAACAATGGCATAACAGCTTTGTGTTCTAGTATTGGGAAAAAACCGCTTGGCGGTAGTGGAAGAGACACGGGCATATTTGAATGTAAAGATGTCAAAGTAGTTAATGGCGCTCAGACTGTTGGCTCGATAGCAAGAGCATATCAAAATTCTCCTGAGCAGGTTGAAAAAGCAAGAGTTCTTATTCGTTTTATCTCCTTAGAAAATTGCCCTGAAGAATTTGCTACAGAAATTACTCGATTCAACAATACTCAGAACCGAATTGATCGTCGAGAATTTGTAGCTCTCGATCCAGAGCAAGAAAGAATAAAAAATGAACTTCACTTAGAAGGAATTATTTATACTTATAAGTCAGGTGAATCAATCCCAGACGGAGAAAAAGGTTTTGATTTAAATGAAGCTACGATTAGTCGAGCGTGCAAACAGAATGAGGTTTCTTTCGCCACGCGAGTTAAAGATAAAATTGGTGTTTTATGGGAAGATATAGAAAAACCTCCATACAAAACTCTCTTTAATAGATCAGTAAATGGTTCTAACCTTTGGAAATTAGTTCAAATCTTAAGAGTAGTAGAGAATAAATTATCAGAAGTACAAAAACAACGAGATGGAAGAGAAAAGTTATTTGCTACTCATAGTAATCGTCTCATACTACACCTAGTTTACAAAGCCTTACCAGAGAATTTTTTTAGCATATCATCTGATTTAACCCCAGTACAAATTGATGATATTCAATCTATGACCTCAAAGTTCTTGGGTAGTATTATGAGTGAAAGTAGCAACCTATTTCCAACTTCCTATCCGGCAAATATCTTCAGAAATGTCACAAAATGCCAGGGAATTGTGGAAAAAATTTTAAATTGAGGACAATACTGTAGGAGTCCCAGTAATTCGAGTTGGTACAAATGAGGCTTTTCCTATTCTTCAAGGAAATTTTAGAAATGCTAGGAGAGGAACAGGAGAAGGAAGTGTAATTTGAGACAGAATGGTAATAGTATTGATGCAAAAAATACCCCCTCTATTGACCTGTCGCAGAGAACATTTTCTCCTCTAGCAGGTACTGCTAAAGAAGCTACAGCAATTTCGATTCTCTTAAAAGTCAAGCCTTTGACAGATACTAAAGCTACTGAAGGTGCTGTTAAACAAGTTAAAAGCCCCAGAATTCTGCATATCGCCACGCATGGTTTTTTTGAAAATGCCCCAGCAAACAAAGAGAAAACCACACTTGATGATAATCCTTTACTCCTATCAGGATTAGTTTTTGCTGGCTTAAAACCGCGTCAAAGTGGCGGCGAAGATGGCATTCTTACTGCGCTGGAAACAACTGCACTAAATCTAGTCGGTACAAAACTAGTTGTACTATCTGCCTGCGAGACAGGTTTGGGGAACATTTCTGCGGGCGAAGGCATTTATGGTTTGCGTCGCGCTTTGGTAATTGCTGGCTCTGAAAGCCAAATGATTAGTTTGTGGAAAGTAGATGATGATGCTGTGGAAAGTAGATGATGATGCTACTGAACAGTTGATGGTTGCTTACTACAAAAAATTGCTAGATAATCAGGGGCGTAGTGCTTCACTGCGCCAAACTCAATTAGAGATGTTAAAGGGTGAGAAGTATCAGCATCCCTACTACTGGGCTGCGTTTATACCTTATGGTGATTGGACATCGATGGATAAGTGAATTGGTTTTGAGCGTCAGGCGATCGCTCTATATTACCAACTCAATATGAAATAGAGTGCGATCGCACCCAATTAACGATACCATCAAGGTCTGGAATTATTGATTTTGATTGTTTGAGATCACAGTACTAGTTTTTTCGTTTTCTAGTTCTCTCATTAAAGAATCAAAACCACTAGTATTGTTTCCACCTTTGGCAAACAAAGACTGAATTTTATTTATTATCGCACTCATATTGTCGGAGAAAAACCTACCAAGATTATTAACAAAGTTTTTCAGTTTCTCAAATATCCCAATTTCTACAGTTGAGTACTTATTGACAATTGGATATACAACTTTTCCTTTTTCTGTTTCATAGTACTCTTGCTCAGGCATCAACATAGATGTAAGTGGTTGCACCTGTTTTGCCATATCTGCTTCAGTTCGTTTATGGCTGAGGAATAAAACATCGTAAACCTTTCCATTCCAGCTAGCCCAATAATGGTTTTGGAAAAACCAGCGCTTATCATCATCACAATTTGGTTTTTTACCTTGGTATGGTGTAACTCCAGCTTCAGTTAAAAAAGGTTTGGCGATGCTTTCAACTGTTATTTTATCGATGCCAAAATATTCTTCTGCAACTTTTTTAAAAGCCCGTGCTAATGTCTGGCAATCTCCTTCTGGAGAGCCTTTTAATAGAGTTTCTTGACTCTTGCTCACCATTGTGTATTGAAATTGAATATTTCCAAAATTTTTGAATAGTTGTTCCAGTATTTTATCTTCTGGTAATGTATCGTCTATGCCATTTACTAGTGTTTTGGCTAGTGAGTACTCTTGTAAAAATTTTTGTTTTTTGTCTGCTGAGTTATTTGCTGCTAATATTTCTTCAGAGCTTGCTTGGTCGTTTCTGCTACCTGCTAGGGTAGTCTGCTTTCCTTCCTGGGTTTGCAGAGTAGGTGGATTAATTTGGTTGACTACAGAAGTAGCTACTCTATCCGCTTCTTGCTCATACTGATCTCCTGGTTGACCAATAGTGAGTTTTGGCTGTATTGATAGTTCCCGAAGGGGTTGCATTTGTGCAATTGACCCACTATCAGCACGTTTTATCGCCATTTTGCTCAGGTTATGACCAAACTGGGAAGAGTGTTCCTTTCCTTGCTGTAACGACTCATTCATCTTTGCCTGTAATACAGTGAGTCGTTCCTGTCCCTCTGGGGTAATAGTGCCATGCTTGGCTTGGATTTGGAGTTTTGTGGCCTCAAACTGATACTGTTGAAATTTCTGATTCTCTACTTTTGCCTGTACTATAGGCTTGTTGGAGCTAAGTTGAAAGTGAGTAGTTAACAGGTGCGATTGCAACTGACCTTGCTCTGACTTAGAAGCGGATGAGTCAGCTTTTTTGTGGATTTGTAGCCGTTCTTTCATCGCTGATTTCAAAAGTCAATAGTGGGTAATCTATATATTATGTCACTTCACATTGCTTGATTACTTATACTTAAGTCGAATACTGTTAAAACGTATCATCCATTTTTTCTACAAGACTGACGCAAACCATAGCTGAAACCTTCATTTTCAGGTAGTATTCTGTCAACTTAGTTTTGAGGGTTAAAGGAACGAACCACGTTCGCGTTAGCGTCTCCCCTTGGGAGAAGGACGCAAAGGAAGAGAAAAAAAGAGAAATTGAAAAATTGATTCATCCCTCAGATTTTTATTGACAGACTAGTAGGGGCAATTTATGTATACACGGAGAGGCTACTCTACGAGTTCTCTAACGGAGTACCCGCAAAATATTGCCCCTACAGCCTACAGTTTTGCGTCGGTTAAGAACGCCGTACATTCAAGCAACACCATTCTTTTCGTTTCCACAGGGTTGCAACCACCCAACCATTTTCTTCTAAGGCATCAGCAACAGCTTTAGATTGTTCTAGTAAGATACCACTGAAGATAGCCCAAGTGTCAGGTTTAGCGATCGCACTCATTTCTGGAACCAAATCAATAATTACATGAGCCAAAATATTGCAAACGATACCATCTACTGGTTTCTCAAGCAGTTTTGTCAAAACGTCTACACTTCCGAGTGCTGGTAGTAAACGTTCTGGATTAATATCGTTCAGGGCACCATTACTGATAGTTGATTGCACCGCCAAAGGGTCATTATCTACTGCATAGACTTTCTCTGCCCCCAGTAGCAGCGCTCCAATGGAAAGGATACCAGAACCGCAGCCAATATCCGCAATTACCAGATGTTCATGTTTGCCACTAGTACCCACAAATGACTGAGGAACTTCACTCAGCCGCATTTCCAAAGATTCCAAACATAGTTGAGTGGTGGCATGGTTGCCCGTACCAAATGCTACACCAGGGTCAAGACGAATCACTAACCGTTCGGTTGTTTCTGGTGATGGTAGCCACGCGGGGTTAATTAGAAAGCGATCGCCTATTTCTTGGGGATGCCAATATTGTTTCCAGCTAGTCGCCCAATCTTCCTCATCAATTAACTGCCATTGCAGTGAGGGAGATGAAGCTCCTACACAGAGGGCATCTTGGCGCAGCCACAGCGATAGCGCTGCCAAATCTAGTAGCTGTGTTTGAATTGTCGATAAGTAAGCCCTGACTAAAGATGAATTTCCTTTGTTTTCACTTGCTGTTCCCCGACAGCCAAAATCTTCCAGTCGCCAAAAGATCGAATCTTCTAGGTCTGGCTCACATAAAATCTGTAGTTCCCACCAAGTGTTTGCCATAATTCAGAATGGGCTACGCCCCGCTGCGCTAACAGGAGTCAGAATTCAGGAGTCAGGAGAATTATTTCTTCTGACTCCTGGTTCCTGACTCCTGAATCCTAAAGTGTTACTGTATAAGCGTCCCGAATACCAGGGACTTTTATAATTTCATCCAAAATGCCCTCAGGTAAAGGGTCATCTATACTCAAAGCCATTACGGCATCACCACGGACGATTTTACGACCTACTTGCATACTGGCAATATTCACATTGAAACTGCCGAGTAGAGAACCGAGTTTGCCGATAATCCCTGGCATATCGCGGTGCAGGGTAAACAGCATATATTTGCTGGGAGGGACGTTAATCGGGAAACCGTCAACATCAGTTAGGTGGATTTCCCGTTCACCCAACAAAGCGCCGGTAACAGAATGAGTACCTAAAGTACCCGTGGCTTCTAGATGCAGTGTGCCGGCATAGTCTCGAATGGAAGCATCACGGGTTTCAATCACCCGAATTCCGCGTTCTTTGGCTTCTATGCTGGCATTTACGTAATTTACTCGTTCCCGCAAAGCTTGGTAAAGTAAACCTTTTAGGGCAGCTACAATCAAAGGCTGACTTTTGTTTGTCGCTAGTTCCCCTTGTAGTCGAATATTGAGTACTTCCACCCGTCCGCCAGCTAGCTGTCCTACTAGATTACCTAGAGTTTCTGCTAGTTGCATGTAAGGTTTGAGTTCTTCCAACACATCGGGGCCGAGTCCGGGAATGTTGACGGCTGAACGAGCTGGTAGTCCTAAAATTACATCCCGGATTTGTTCGGCAACATCAATAGCCACATTCACTTGAGCTTCTGCGGTAGAGGCTCCCAAGTGGGGAGTGAGGATAACTTCCTTACCTAGCGATCGCAATTCAGATTCACCCAGTGGTTCTGACTCGAACACATCCAAGGCTGCACCGCCGATTTTACCCGCTTTCAAAGCTGCTGCTAAAGCTACTTCATCAATTATCCCACCACGAGCGCAGTTGACAATCCGGGCTGTGGGTTTCATCTTTGCCAGAGTTGTGGCATTGATTAAGTGGGTAGTTTCTGGGGTTTTGGGGATGTGTAGGGTGATATAGTCTGCTTGCTGGAAGAGTAAATCTAGCTCAACTAACTGACAGCCAATTTGTTCGGCTCGTTCTGTGGAAATAAAAGGGTCATAAGCTAGGAGTTTCATCCCCATTGTCTTAGCTACAGCCGCAACATGGGAGCCAATTTTACCCAAACCGACAACGCCGAGAGTTTTTTTGTAGACTTCCGCGCCGACAAAACTATTGCGATCCCACGCACCGCGTTTCACCGAAGCGTTAGCATCGGGGATGTGGCGAGATAAAGCCAAAATCATCGCTAGCGCGTGTTCAGCCGCAGCAATTGTATTTCCCTCTGGAGAATTGACTACGACAATTCCCCGACGGGTGGCAGCGGGAACATCCACATTATCCACACCCACACCAGCACGACCAATGATTTTTAGCTGGGTGCCGGCTTCAATAATTTCTTGGGTGACGCGCGTACTAGAACGAATCATCAGCGCGTCATACTCACCAATAATTTCGATCAGTTCTGCTGGTTTTAGACCTATTTTGACATCAACGGTAGCAACTTGCGAAAGAATGTCAATTCCAGCTTGGTCAATAGAATCGGAGACAAGAACCTTAGACATGATTACTTCATTTAAAGCTACAGGTTTTGCTGCACAGGACTTTTTAGTTTAGTCTTTATCTGTCGCAATTCAGCAAAAATTATTCGTTTTAATATCAACTTAACCTTTACTTCCGCTACGTGCTGATGGTATCGGAGCGTGAGTTGCTCCCAGTGGATGCTGCCTCCTAAGTATTTGAAGATGAGTGGCTGTTTGTACCACCCTGTCGCTAAATATAAAGCATTAATAGCACTAAGCACTTATATATTTATTAATAGTTAAGAGTTACCAAAATTGTATCAGCTTAAGCAGCTTCCTTGATGACATAGAAATGCCTGGATTCTTGACTGGGCTGCAACTTTAGCTAAAGCAATGCTTTGCACAACCAGGAAACGAGCTAGTGACTATTATATCTGTCAAATCTTGGCTGTTTCTCAATACCACAAGTGGTATCCCTTAGTCAAAGTAAAACATTGCATCATCAAGATAATTGGATTGTGAAAGGATAAATTATTGCGGTGTAACACGATAATGGATGTATTGGTATGATGAGCAAGGACAACAGTATCTTACGCCCGCAGAACAAATAAAACAAGAAACATAACACGCTCACCAAGCAGCACAAAAAGTGTAACAATTGACAGAACAATTAAGAGCGCTGGGAATAGATCCAGATAATCTGGGTTAACTGAAATATTTTGCAATATTTTCAACAAAACCGAAAACTTAGGTTTTTTAAATTTATGTATTTTTCATCAATGATTGTTGAAATTTCTACATCTCATCAATTAGATTGTACGCACTTGATACAATTGCGCCTATCTAATTTAGCAGCATATAACGCTTTATCCACTACTAGCAATAACTCATCACTGGTTTTTCCATGATCTGGAAACATGCCCACTCCACCCGAAACCGTTGTATCTATTTCTTTACCTCCAGATTCCAACAGTGAAGCTTGAAACGATAACCGGATTTTTTCGGCGTGCTGAAACGCTTTCTCTTGTGTCAGACCAGGTAAAACCAATACAAACTCCTCACCACCATATCTGCACACAATGTTTGGAGAGTCACTATAGTTGCGAAGAATGTCTGCAAATGCCTGAATTACGCGTAGGCTATGCCCGCCGCAGGCATCGCCAACTTGATGACCGAATGTATCATTAATATTTTTAAAATAATCGATATCCATAATTATCAAGGCAACTCTACCAGAATCCCGCGTTGCTCGTACTAGTTCTTGTGGAAATATCTCGTCAAAATAACGCCGATTAAACAAGCCTGTCAGTCCGTCCCGCATAGCTTGTTCTCGTAACTGAACCTGTAAGGTTTTAATTTCGAGTACCTGTTTTTGCAAATATTCATTCGCCTGTCGCAGTTCGGATTCAGCCTGATAACGTTGGGTAATGTCACGCAAAACAAGCAAACGGCCCGTTAACTGCTTGCGCTCATTGTGTAATGAGGTAATAAGTAGCTCTACATAACAAGGAGTTACCGAATCTATGAATATCTCTGTTTTGACGCTTTCATAAGTATGGTAAAGCCTGACGATTTCTGTCCATTGTGCCAGAACTTGAGCAGCAGGTTGTCCAATATACTGCTTTTTTACTCCAATCAGTCGTTTTAGCGCCGGATTAAAGTCAATAATCCGGTTCTTGGCATCCAACACCATCACACCGTCACTCATATTTTCAATCAACGTGTCTCTAGCGACAGGAACGAGGTCAAACATTTGGAAGCGAGACAGGCTAACAAAATAGAACAGTCCGGCCAGCATAAAGCTCATGGGAGTAATATTTAGACCAGGAGGAGTAAGGCGGAGCATATACAAGCTAGCGCCTAATATTGGTAATACTGCGCCGACTAATGCCATGCTTGACTGCCGACGATACAAAACTGATGGCACTAAGGCTTTCTGAATAAGCATTACTACCCCTGTAAGCGTGTAGACGTAAACACAGGTCATGATCCAAAAAAAACCAAGATTATGTTGATAAATCACAAAATTAGTTCCTTTGGGATCTGGCAAAAAGCCAGACCAGACTAAACCATGCCATTCGTTTGTTGCTACCAAAATTACATTGAAGGTAGGAATAGCCCATAGCAACGCTGTATTTCGAGGCGTTAACCAACGATTTTTATTTGTGAAGTGCATTGCAAATATGAGGAAGAGCGTAATTACACAGCCTGAGCCGACATATTCCAGCTTTGACCAAAATATTTTTTCTCGGAGGATAATTGCTGCTGCTTCCATTGCTGCAACTGTAGCGTATCCTGCGATCGCTAGCATCATCGAAATGAAAGGCTTGCTAGCCAAAGAAATTGAGCGACGCTGCCAAGCTGCAAACGCAACAGTAATTGAGATGATTACAGTAACGCTCAGAATAACAAAGTAAAGGTTGTACTGAAAATGCATGGTAACGAAGCACTTAAGAGATGATCTCAACCTTATGAGATAAGTTTGAGCAAGTCATGAGGTTCCAGCAATTTTAATAATCACTTGAAAGCGGTTAAGTTACAGCAGAATTATGATTCCTGAATTTTTACAGAAAAACTATTGCTTTTTAGGAATAACGTTCCTGATTCCACTTTTAGTAGAGACAGTATCACCTTTGTAACGAGGGATGATATGAATACTGGCGTGCATAATATTTTGACCAGCGGCTCGATTGATATTCATTCCTATATTAAAGCCATCAGGTTCAAATTCTGCTTTAAGAATTTTTTGTACCTTGTTCACCATAAACCAGCAAGCAGATTGTTCTTTTAATGGTAATTCAAAATAACTGCTAACATGACGTTTGGGAATAACCAAAACATGTCCTTTACTTATTGGATAGCCATCAAAAATAGCATAAGCCGTTGCTGATTCAGCTAATAATTTTAGATTTTTATGGGGATTACAAAATATACAATAATTAGATGAATTTCGCTGATGGTTATAGTGGACATATTCATATACTTCCCGATGTTCATCGAAGCAAATTGAAGTAAAGGGAAGTTTTACAAGACACTGATAGGTAGGTTTTTTGTGGACATAATGCTCTCGAAAACCTTCCCTTTTGATATCCCTTCTTACAGCATAATAAGCTTTGCCTCCTGGTTTTAATAAGTGTGATACTTCCATGAGAACATTCGTTTGCTCTTCGGTAAATAAAACATTTAAAACATAGAAGCAAATTATTGTATCAAATTTATTATCAGGATATTCTGGAAAATAATAAGGGTCATAGCCTGTAATATCACAACCTTTTTGGCGCAATATTTTAACATCATTACCAAAGCCACAACCAAAGTCTAGTATTTTGCCTTGGAGAAGGTTTTGATTTAATAAAAGCTGTGCAGGATATGACAGATAACTTCTTTCGATCGCAGTGAGATGGCTGAATTGATTTTTTTGCTGTTTCATAGAATTTTGGTGCTGATGTCCCAAAATTATTATTCCCAGCATTTCTTTAGGTTATGCGATGTCTACGACGGGCTACGCCTACGCATCAGGGTCAACACCCAGCTCACGTAACTTAGCTGCTAATATATCAGCGCGTTGGCGTTCTTGTTCAGCACGTTGGCTTTCCTGTTCAGCGCGTTGCCGTTCCTGTTCAGCACGCTGGCTTTCTTGTTCAGCGCGTTGGCGTTCTTGTTGGGCTTGTTCGCTGCTCCACAACAGCAAATTTCCTTCTGTATCCCACCAGCGCAGCCAATTCATAGTTTGACATAATCTTTCACCTTGCCAAATTCCGAGAAATAACTTTAACTCAGGAATCCAGTAGCGTCCATTAGCGTCTGCTTGCTGCAAAGTATATTGCCCATTTTGCAAGCATCGTAGTTCTATACTTGGTTCGTAAGGGTCGTAGGTTACGTAGGTTGGAACTTGGAGAATCTTTTCGTAATAATAGAGTTTACCGTAGGGTGGAGTTGAGCGGACTGATAGTTCTCCACCTTCTGTGTCTGAGAGAAATTCCATCACCACAGCTACAGCCGCGCCTTCTAAATTAGGGGTATAGCTGCGACGAACTACATTTGTTCCTACAGACTGCACTTGAGGAACGTAAAACCAATCAGGGGCTTTAACGACAATTTTTTTGTTGACTGTGGCTACAAGTCCAAAATTAGAGCCAATCAGCATTTGAGGTTGGATGCGTCCTGTGCTTCCCAAAGCATCGGTAAGCGCAGCAGCGATCGCAGGTTGTTGAATATTTTCCACTGGATCGTCAGGTAAAATGAAGTCGGCTGGAAGTGCTTCCCAAGTAACAATTGGTTCTTTTTGGATGGGGTTAACTTGTAGAACCATAAAATTACTCCTAATATCCATGCACAGTATATTAGTTATAGACTTTAAAAGAAAACTCTGATATTCCCAAGGATTTTAATTTACGGCAATATTTAGAAACTATTCGTGAACGCTACGGCAATCTGAAGTTAGATAGTTTAGAATGCGTAATATTTCCGGAAAAAAATACTTAATTCCTTAGCATGCGTAATATTGTCTCAAAACAAATCTTTACAGCACTTCTCCCGGTTGGGTGATTGTGGCATTATCTTTAGGAGAGGTTAGCGATCGCCCGATTCAAGATTTGGGAAAACAGTTCCCGGTCAGCAAAGGAAATACCGTCCATGGCCTCATCACGAACGGCTGCGGCGATTGGTGGTAAGACAGCTTCTAGTTCCTTACCTGCATCCGTTAACCAAATTCGCCAGATGCGGCGATCGTGACTGTCACGTTCTCGACGCACCAAGCCGCGTTCTTCCATCCGATCTAGTACGCCTGTTAAAGTCCCTCCCACTTGTTTGAGTTTGTCACCAATACTAGAAGTGGGTAAACCATCTTCTTGCCACAAACAGCACAATACCAACCAGTGAAATGGTGTAAGTCCAAACGGTTCTAGCCTTTCAGTAAACTTGCGACTGAGCAGTTGTGAGACTAATTTGATTCTGTAGCCCAAATTGTATGGTGCCAGATTTTGCTGCCACGAATCTAAAGCTGGGGAGGGATTAGATGTAGAAACCATTTAGCAAAATGCTTAGTATACGTACTATTATCATAACTAGAACGATTTTTTTTAGCAATAGTTGCTTTATATCTATCTTAGGGAAGAACTTGAATCAACTGGGACTCTTTGACTGTACCGATAATGCGGTGAGGTCGAGATAATTTAGAGGACTGGTCAGCATAGATCCAAGCATAGCTCAAAGCTGGTACTTGGGAAATAGAGGCTACTGGTTGGGGACGAGTAGGAAGATAGAAATTAAGCAGTACTTTGGTTTTAGCGTCTATATCCACATAATAGGTAGGATGAGATTGGAGAATTGAAGCGATCGCACTTTGTTGTAAAAAAGTTTTTAACCCAGAGTTATAGTCACTTAACAGACCAATGCTACCTATAGCCGCCAAAGCCAGCCAACAGGGAATTAACCAACCTGCAATCCAATAACGCGCTGTGAGAAACTTTTTGTCAAAGTGGTAACGAGCAATCCACACCACAGGTAAAATTAACCAACCCAAGCCCATAGCCAAACCAATACTTGCATACTTGCGGATATCAGAACTACCCCAACTAAAAATGCCAATACTCGCTATAACAAGTAAAACACCTAATCCACCCAAGCCATAACTGAGGTTTCGGGGAAGATTCTTCTTTGCAAAAAGATTTAATGCATTTACTTTACCTTTTTGAAGAGGGAATTGTGGGGGAATTCCTGTCTGGTAAATATTGCCTAGCCAGTTTAAACCCACAGATGCAAACAAAGCGATGAACGGATAAAGGCAAAGACTATAGTGAGATAAACGAGTGCTAAAAATACTAATTTCTACAAATAAAACAAGTGGAAAGCCAACTAATATTAACTGGTAACGAGGAATGGGACGACGGAGAGTTAAAAATAAACCTATAAGTCCGAAAAAAGCCCAAGGAAATGCTTTTACAGGAATATTCCAGACATAGAATAGTAGCCCATTAGACTCCCGTTCTTCAGAACCTAGTTGTACAACAAACTTGAGTAACTCCTCAAAACTTTGGCTTCCGTAGTGCAGCCAGCTTAACCACAGCCAAATACAAGTAGGTATTAAACCTACGAAAAAGCCTAAATATAAAATTGGGTTAGTAAGATGACGATGACGGCGATGTTCCCAAATGAAATAAGGTAATAAAGCTATTATTGGCAAAAAAATCATAAAGCTTCTGACTAAGAAGCCTAAACCTAAACTTAAACCAGCTAGAAAACTCCAAAAATAGCGAGATTTAGGATATAATTCTGTTTTTATTAAAGACAAAATAGCTAAAAGTACCAAGAAAATCATTGGCCCATCAGGTGTACTTAAGCGAGAATATTGCAGCCAGAGAAATTCTACACTTAAAATTGCAGCAGCTAGCCAACCTAATTTTTTGCCTAGCATAATTTTGCCAATTTCATACACCAGCCACAAGCTAAAAATGCCAGCAATCATACTAGGAAGACGCGCACTAGTATCACTGATACCAAACAGCTTGTAAAAACTGGCAATTAACCAATAAGGGCCAGGAGTTTTATGATGTGCTCTTTCCCAAGGAGCTATCCAATTACCAGAATCAAACATCAGACGGGCACGTGATGCGTAAAGCCCTTCATCATGTGCCATCAGGCTATTATGTCCAGCAGTAAATAGTAATAAGGGCAGTATCCAAAGTAACAAACTAAAATAGGGTAATGATGCGACTAGGCGGATTTGTCGCCAAATATGCTGCAAGAAGTGTAGTTTATATAACATTGAATTGATAAAAATTGAATACTGCTATTTAGGTATCCTGCTGTTATTAAAATATGTTACATAGTGTTTGTGAAAAAATATCTAAAATTGCCGCAATTTTCAAAAAAAGTACTCCAAAACAGAGATTTATGCAGTTAAGACCGAATCAACGCCTAAAATTAGACGACACAGACGATAAGCTGTTCTATGCTTATCCCCGCTTCGTCACCCATGTAGATGAAGGATTTATTCAACAGCTAATGGATTTGTATCGCGATCGCCTGAAACCCAACACCCGCATTTTTGATATGATGAGCAGCTTGGTGTCTCATCTGCCAGAAGAGATGGAGTTTGACCATGTGGAAGGACACGGACTCAATGCTGAGGAATTAGCACGTAATCCCCGCTTAAATCATTACTTTGTACAAAATCTTAACGAAAAACCGCAGCTACCTTTACCAGATGAAGATTTTGATGCTGTTCTCAATTGTGTATCTGTGCAGTATGTGCAATATCCAGAAGCAGTATTTTCCGAAATTTATCGCATTCTGAAACCCGGTGGTGTTGCAATTATCAGTTTTTCTAACCGAATGTTTTTTGAAAAGGCGATTCAAGCTTGGCGGGAGGCTTCAGAATCACAGCGAGTGGAATTAGTCAAAGCTTACTTCGCATCAGTTCCAGGATTTACAACCGCAGAAGTTATAGCTCATAAGTCAACATTACCGAATATCTTACAGTGGTTGGGTGCAGCTGGAGGAGATCCATTTTATGCTGTTACAGCTTACCGCAGTTAAGTCAAATATTCACTAGTACAATGTCTAAGCTAGTGCAAGAGGGCTTGTAGTAAGGACTTTAGTGCTTAGAAAATAAGGACTAAAGTCCTTACTACGAAATTATTTACCTGCTCAGAATTAGAATGCTTTTGTATATACATAATTTCTGTAGATGAATTATTGGCTAATGAAATCAGAACCAGAAGCCTATAGCATTGCTGACCTTCAACAGCAGAGCGAGACTATCTGGGACGGTGTTCGCAACTATCAAGCTCGCAACTTTTTGCGCCAAATGGATGAAGGAGACTTAGCTTTTTTCTACCACTCAAACACTAATCCTCCCGGTATTGCTGGGTTAATGCGTGTGGTACAAAAAGATATTGCTGACCCGACCCAGTTTGAGCCAGAAAGTAAATATTACGACCCAAAATCAAGTTCCAAATCACCTCGCTGGCAAACTGTTGTAGTGGAATTTGTTGAGACTTTTTCTAACCCTATCTTGCTATCAATACTCAAAGAGAAGTTTAGCGCGGAAGAGTTTATGTTGGTGAGACAAGGTAATCGTTTATCGGTGATGCCCGTCCCTGAAGCAGTAGCCCTGAAGATTCTGGCGATGAAAACCTCCTAGTTGAAATATTACTAAGGGAGCATCCCAGTTTTAAGACTGAGAGAAAATGAAGTCAGAAAAACTAGGTGCAAGGTGACTGATGATGACACCCGAACAGAAGCAAAACCTGACTTTTACCGTTATCTTTTTTCCAAAGAGCGATCGCTTCCCCCTAAACCAAAATCCTATTCTCTAGTTGATAAATTGTTGAGAATTTATCGTGGCTTAAAACCCTTACTATTTCGATGTTTCCATACTTAAGGGTAAAAGTCACGGTGAAGATAAGTTTTCTTCACGAGTTCCTCATATTGTTATGTCTATAACTATATTCATCGAACTCAGAATTAGACCCAATCAAGGAGTTTGAGTGTTATGAGGAAAATAGGAGTTTTTGTGGCTCCCCCTCTATAAACCTACGGTGTACACACAAGTAGACCTAGAGCAAGTTTCCAGCCAAGAAAGGTGGATTCAAATTGATAAAGTCCACGAATTAAAGTAGTAATTCCCGGAGGTTTTTGAGACCTATAACCAGACCAACCACCAAGTCGAGCAATAATCCAAGTAGCCCAAGCAAGGGTTTGAGGAGGATAGGGATTTTGTTGAAGTCGAGTTTTTCCCTCTAACGTGGGTGCGTAGGCGTAGCCCGCCGCAGGCATCGTAGACAAGCATTGCTGTTGCTCATCGGAAAAGGCAACAGTTGCAGGCAAATTAGGATTATCCCGTCCCTGAATCAGTTGTAAAATTCGTACAGCAACGGACAAAGCCAAAACCGTTAATCGCTGGATGGCAGCAATAGACTCTAATTGGGTCGCCTCAATATTTAATCCGGCAGTTTTGAGAGTGGCAAACAGTTGTTCAATTCGCCAGCGCCATGTGTACCATCTAATTACACAGAGTGCAAGTTCAAAACAAACGACTTGGTGGGTGGTTAGCAATCGCCAATGAATCGGTTCTTGGCCTTTTGGTGGGTTGACTTCAACAGCTTCGACTGCGTAAAGTGTCACACTGGCGGGATAATCTAAAGCACCCAATTTATCTGGACGTTGAATTTTCACCATCGCACGGCGAACGATTAATAATGCCTCTCTTGCGGTTCTACCGATACGGGAATCTGCAGGGACATCCACGGTATAAGTTCCCTCGCTAGGCTGTTGGTTTAAATACGTATAAAGCGATTGAGTCTGTCCTGCAAGGCGACGGTCTTGACGCGCTCTTACCAATACATGATTGTTTTTATTTGGGACAGTCGCAAATTCCTCATATAAATCGCTTTCTCGTAGGCGTAGCCCGCCGTAGGCATCGGCGATATGAGTCACCACTTTGGCATCACCAGCACTTAAACATTGCTGAGTATCCGTTGCCGAACGCAGCCACTTATATGATTCCTTCTCAAATATCGGCAATTTCTGGTACTTTCGTTCGTGCTTATCCGCATGGTTGATGTCTCTAGTCCACAGTTGTACTGTGCTTATCCCCAAGGGAAATCCATTTTCTGCATCCAATATTAGGGTTGGGTGAATATAAAATCCTACATCTGTGTTGTTTCCGACTACACCTACACCCTCTGCTTTCAACCTGCCTACATGAGACTGCAAATTAATTTCGCTAGTATCACTTATTGCTAATACATGTTTTCTTTCTACCTGCAATATGCAGTGGTCGCTGAGACTTCGGATTAATTCCCCTACTGTCACGTTCTCATTCTCCAAAAAGCGGTAGTAGGCTACTTGTTCTGCTCTGTTTCTACTTATTTGACGGACGCTGACTGATTGATGTTTTCCCATTGCTTCGTACAATGCTGCCCCCTTTTTATCAACCTTGGGTCGCCAAATGCTTTTCTTTTCCAGAGTTGAGCATGAATTCTGATTGGATTTTCCACTCTCGTTTGTCCCCTCAAATCCCTTCCCTTAGTAGTTTACTTCGACTTGTGTGTACACCGTAGCTCTATAAACAGGAGGTAAGCGAATGAAATTACTATCTATAGCGGAACTCGAAAAACTGGCAAAGCAACCTAGAACTATTTGTGTATCGATTTTTCTACCAACTTACCATGCAGGGTCAGACACGCAACAGAACCCAATCCGGTTTAGGAATTTAATTCGGGAAGCTGAAGAACGCCTGATTGAACATGGTTGCCGTTCTGAAGATGCTAACAACTTACTCGAACCAGTCAAAGAACTAGATGAGTATGAATTTTGGCAGCATCAAAGTGATGGTTTAGCAATCTTCCGCTCCCAGGACTTGTTGCGGTATTATTCTCTACCCATAGATTTTGCAGAATTAGCAATTGTTAGTGACCGTTTTTACCTTAAACCTCTATTTCCCCTCTTTAATAGCGATGGACATTTCTATGTTCTTGCTCTCAGCCATCATCTGATTCGCCTATTAGAAGGTACGCACCATCACATTGAAGAGATTGATCTGACTGGTGTGTTGCCAAGTTTGGAAGAAGTATTGCGGTTTGAGGAGCCAGAACGGCAAACCCCTTCCCATACAGGCACTCCAGGAGCAGTAGGTGGAAGACGCGCCGCTCCTGGTGGAGTTACTGTATTTCACGGTCATGGTGCTGGTGATGAGGATGAAAAAGAAAATCTCAGCCTGTACTTTCATCGGGTAAATGAGGCGTTGCAGGAGTTACTAAAAGAGGAACACGCTCCTTTGGTGCTGCCTGGAGTCGAATATCTCTTGCCGATTTATCGAGAAGCAAATACTTATGCTTATCTTATGGATGCTGGTATAACAGGCAATCCAGAACTGCTGACAGCAGAGGAATTACACACCCAAGCCTGGGAAATAGTAGAACCTTACTTTTTACAAGCACAGCAAGAGGCGATCGCTCAATACAGGGAATTGTTGGGAACTGGAAAAGCCTCCAGCCAAATTACCGAAACTATTCCAGCGGCTTCTCAGGGACGCGTTGACAAGTTAATTGTCGCTCTCAATCAGCAGCAGTGGGGTACTTTTGACTCAGATACCCAAACGGTTCAGGTGCATCCCAATGCAGAACCTAACGATGAAGAGTTATTAGATTTGGCTGCAACTCAGACTATCTTGAATGGCGGTATTGTCTATGCGGTTGAGTCGGAAGATATGCCAGATGATACACCGTTAGCTGCGGTATTTCGCTATTAATGGGTCAGTACGTTTCTAATAATGGTCTTAGTTTTGTTTAATCATTCTGGTAAAAGAAAAATAAGAGCCAATTTTTCAATTGTAGATATAGCGATGATTTGAGCGTTGATTTTCTAATATATCAAGAAAGACAGGGGACAGAGGGCAGCTGGATCTTACCGAAAACTGCCCTCTGCTTCCTGCCGCGATTACCTACGGCACGCTACGCAAACGCACTCTGTTGTGTTGAGTTACCTACTCGATCGCATTGTAAACAAACATTGATATAAAACGACATTTCATCTTGATTTGATTCTGAAATGAAAAGCTAGAAATGTAGACTCCTGTCAAACGAATCACTTAAACAAGAGTTAGGTAGGACTTACGCACAAGAGATCCCCCAACCCCCTTAAAAAGGGGGCTTAAAGGCAGCTATGGAGATTGCTAGGAAACAGCAGTATCAACCCCAGTATCAACCCACCAATAATTCTTCAGACAGTTGCTTCGTTGTCACAGCCACCTACGGTACACCCTATGCACCAGAAGTAATTAAATATCGTTACTTCAGGGATGAATATTTGACTAAGAACATCTTAGGGAGGAAATTTATTAGTCATTATTATCGTTTGGACCCGATAGCTGCAAGCTACATTAAAAAGCACCTGAATGTTAAAAAAATGATGACGTTTATATTGGGTAATCTAGCTAACTACTTACCTAATAAAAACCATTTATCTCCTACTGCACCAGATGAGTAGAAATAAAACAATCGCCACTAGTATATGACGGCTCCAGAGTCAAATTATTTAGAAAATAATCTAATTTTTTAGAATATACAAATATGTGGCAATTTCATCTCCTATTAAGCATATTTTTATGTCTATCATGATGCAGATACATTATTTACAATTAATAGTCTAGGCTTATACAATAACAAGCTGGAATAGACATTTTAGCTGAGTTGTGGCACGGACTAAAGACACATAAAGGCATAATCACAGAAGAAAAAATGTTTTAATATTTTTCCTTCTTACTTTCCCATTGCTCTTACCTCCATAACCTTCTTTCCAGCAGAATAAATTAGGCTTGAGACTCTAAAAAATATGCGAAACGACTCTGGTAAAACTATTTCTATTTGGATGACAACGGCAGAAGTCCCAGATCAACCCGTGCTTACCGAAAATACTCATGCAGATGTGTGCGTTGTCGGTGCTGGGATAGCAGGGATGTCAACTGCCTATATGTTAACCCGCGCAGGTAAATCAGTGGTGGTGCTGGATGATGGCCCTATTGGTGGCGGTCAAACGGCAAGAACAACGGCACATCTATCGAATGTCTTGACTTATCGTTACCACGAACTGGAGCAAATGCACGGTAAAGAGGGCGCACAACTTGTTGCTCAAAGTCATACAACAGCAATTAATACTATAGAGGCGATCGCTACCCAAGAAAACATTAACTGTGATTTTGAACGACTTGACGGCTATCTTTTTCCGCCAGACCTCAAATCAATAGATGAGATTCAGCACGAGTTAGAAGCAGTCCACCGGGTTGGACTCACTAATGTTGAAATGGTGAAAAAAGCGCCGTTGACTGGCTTTGATACAGGAGTATGTCTACGCTTTCCCCAACAAGGGCAATTTGACCCACTAAAGTATCTAGCTGGACTTGCAGAAGCCATACAACGCCGTGGCGGTAGAATTTATACTGGAACGCATGTAGAAAAAATCAAAGGTGGTTTACCTGCCCGCGTTGAGACGAGCAGTGGAAAAGTTGTGACAGCTGATGCTGTGGTAGTAGCAACCAACTCACCCATCCGTAATTTAGCTACTATGCACTTTAAACAGGCTCCATACATGACTTTTGTCATCGGTGCAAAAGTACCTCGCGGTTCTGTTCCTAAAGCCCTTTATTGGGATACTCTCGACCCCTACCACTACGTAAGATTACAAAGCATTGACGAACAATATGATCTATTAATTGTTGGTGGCGAAGACCACAAAACCGGACAAGCTGATGATGCCTCCTCACGATATGCCAGACTCCAAACCTGGACGCAAGAACGTTTCCCGATGGTACAAGAGGTTTTATTTCGCTGGTCGGGTCAGGTAATGAATTCTGATGATGGTATTGCCTACATTGGCAAAAATCCTTTTGATGAGGAAAACGTCTACATCGTCACCGGTGATACAGGCATAGGAATGACCCACGGCACGATCGCGGGAATACTCCTAACTGACTTAATTTTAGGGCGAAAGAATACCTGGACAGAGCTTTATGATCCATCACGTGTGAGAATTGGTGGAGTAGGTGATTTTATCTCCGAGAATCTTAACGTTGCTGCCCAGTATTTAGAGTGGGTGACACCAGGGGATGTTGATTCCGTTGAAAAAGTTGCTCCCGGTACGGGTGCAGTAGTGCGGCGTGGTTTGACAAAAGTCGCAGCTTACCGAGATGAAAACGGCATATTGCACGAACATTCTGCAATCTGTACTCACCTCAACTGTATCGTCGCCTGGAATTCCTCAGAAAAGACCTGGGATTGTCCATGTCACGGTTCGCGGTTTGATACCCAGGGCAAGGTAATCAACGGCCCAGCAATTAATGGGCTGGCACCAATGGAAAACAAGTAAAAAGTGGAGACTGTAGCTTTAACCTGACTCGAAACAACTACTTGAATTTCCATGTATTGAGATCGGTGAAAGGTCAAATATTCATAAATATTTTATTGAGTGGGCCAACAGCCCACTTTTTTATTGTCAATCTCGTAAATATACGGGAACTTCTTGTTCTCTCTTATGGTCACTTTATGTCACCTTCAACAGCAAGGAGGTTCCCACTGTAACCGATCAAGCGTAGGTGTAGCCTAACCTAGGCATCGCAGCCCTCTATGTCCAATTTAACTTACCCTAACTCTTCGACAAGCCGCCGTTCGCATCTAATAGCTGCGTACAGTTACTGTTATTCGTTACCAGCTTTTCCTAGATTGTCTTTATATATACAATAATTACAATTTGTTAGTCAGATTAACGCAGACTTAAAACACTTTCAAATCCCTAAAATGGATGTTTGCTGATGGAACAAAATCGCGTCAATCAACCAAATATTAGCATTTATATATATATATACGCTAAATGTTTATGAAAGCTATATTAAACGGCATATTACACATTTTTGCGACCAAAAGCCTATATACTGGATTAGACTTTGTTAAATTTGAGAGTTTTGTTAATTGCAGCACCAAAAACTATTAATTTTTAGATTAAATACTAACGTATCTTATAGTCTATAGTTTTTAAGGTTTAGTCAAAACTATATCCAGTATCATCAAAAAACTGCAAACTTCATGTGGTGCAAAAATCAATCGGGGAGTGAAAACATGAATTTACGTAGAGATGCATTGCAAATCCTCAAAGAAACTAGCCGAACTTTTTATATCCCAATTAGTCTTTTACCGCCAGGATTACAAGAAGCAGTAGCATCAGCATATTTGTGTATGCGTGCCATTGATGAAATTGAAGATAATCCCGAACTAGATAACGCTACTAAAGCAAAGCTCTTAAAAACGATTAGCCTGACATTACAGGCAGGGGTTGATGGCTTTGCTGTAGATGCTTTCTTGGCAGGATTTAGTGGGTATGAGAATACCTTAGAAGAAGTCACTGTGAGGATTAGAGAATGGTTGCTGCTAGCACCAGAGACCATTGCACCTCGAATTTGGGATGCCACTGCTGCAATGGCAGACCGGATGGCTTACTGGGCAGAAAGAAACTGGGAAATTGATACAGAATCTGATTTGGATCGTTATACCTTTGGGGTTGCAGGTGCAGTGGGATTGTTACTATCGGACTTATGGAATTGGTACGATGGAACACAAACTAACCGTACCCAGGCAATTGGGTTTGGTCGGGGTTTACAAGCGGTTAATATCCTGCGTAACCATACTGAGGATTTAGGGCGTGGGGTAGACTTTTTCCCAGAGGGTTGGAGTGCAGCAAATATGCAAGAGTATGCGCGGCGCAATTTAGCCCTGGCAGATGCTTATACCAAAGAACTTCCTACCGGTCCAGCCTTAGATTTTTGCCAAATTCCCTTAACCTTAGCTAATGGAACTCTTGACGCCCTTGCTAATGGTAAAGAGAAACTCAGCCGCAGTGATGTTTTTGCACTTATCGAACAACTGATTAGTGTGAACATGAAAGCCAGCTAATAGTCTCTTAACGACTAATGGAGATGATTCTAAATTGCCTCCAAATTTGGGCATCCAAAATCCTACAGCTATTTTCTGTAGGGGAGTCAGTGCGGTCTTCTCCCATCGCGCAGCATCTCCGTTGACGCAGCGTCTCGTAGAGAAGAGAAGGAGAAGTTCAGTTCGCCCTCTTGCTTGGCAAAGCCAGACGCTCTCTACGAGACGCTGCGCATAGCTAGCTTTTGAGTAGGGTTAAGCGAACACGGTTAACGCTGCGCTATCAGCCCAAGTTGCCGCTTTGACTTCTATCCAAATAGAGCAACTGGCGTTGGGCACTGCCCCTCCAATACTTTTAAATACCAATTATCCAGAATAAGATTATAGATACAATCATGCAAAAATCTAGATTAAAGCTGACTTGCTCAATTCCGAACTACCTTAGCGAGTCGGGAGAGCAGCACACCACATCTAACAAGCTTTAAGAGAGTGTTATTACGATTTGGTATATGGTATAAAGTAAACTAAGTGTTTTGAGCAACGTAAGTATAATAAATTATTTTGTTTTGGCGATCGCTTTACGTAATATCAATTAAACTTTAGAAACTCTTCAAAGGATTTCCAGCAAAAATTACCTTGCAAGAGTTGATTAATATCTAAATAATTGAAAGGGAGTATAACACTCCCCGTGATTATTCGTGCAGCGAGTTGACAGTGCATGAGCTACTGCTTAAATCCTACCTGTCCCAATCCAGAAAATTTGGTATATAGCCAAAGGTGTCAGTCTTGTGGCTCGCAACTACTGTTGCGCGATCGCTATCAGGTGATCAAACCATTAGGTCAGGGTGGCTTTGGAGCAACCTTCTTAGCCCATGATCAAGGCTTACCAGGAGAACCGAGTTGCGTAATTAAGCAATTACGCCCATCAGGAAGCGCCCCACACGTTTTACAGATGGCCAGAGAACTCTTTGAGCGAGAAGCCAAAACTCTAGGTAAGATTGGCAATCATCCCCAAGTACCAAGATTGTTAGACTATTTTGAAGATCATGAACAATTCTACTTAGTTCAAGAATACATCAGTGGTGATACATTGCAGGAGGAGGTGAAACTTAACGGCATCTTGAGCGAAACTGGAGTCAAGCAATTTTTGAGCGAGGTTCTGCCACTATTGCAATATATCCATGAGCAAAAGGTGATTCACCGTGATATCAAGCCAGCCAACTTAATTCGCCGCACTCAAGATGCCAGAATGGTACTCATCGACTTTGGTGCGGTAAAAAACCAAGTCAGCCAAGGTGCGACAAGTCAATCAGGGCAGACAGCATTAACTGCATATGCCATTGGCACTCCTGGTTTTGCACCTCCAGAGCAAATGGCGATGCGTCCAGTCTACGCCAGTGATATCTATGCACTGGGGGTGACATGCATTTATTTACTGACTAGTAAAACTCCTAAAGATTTAGATTACAATCCCCACACTGGCGAGATGATGTGGGAGCAGCTTGTGCAAGTGAGTGACCACTTGAGCAATGTATTGCGAAAAATGTTAGACGTGTCTGTACGTAGTCGCTATCAGTCAGCGGCAGAAGTTCTCAGAGCATTGGAAATAGAACCATACTTAGAAAGTTTAGCAAAGGGTTTACTGCTTAAATCTGATACCGGAGCTAAAGAGCGAACACACAACCACTTGGAAAATTCTGCTGTTTTATGTAACAACCATTCTGCTGCTGTTACCAGTGCAGGAGTGGCACAGGTAGCGGCAGCAATTCGTGCTAGACGAGCCAAGGCAGCGGAAGCTGCTGGATTACATCACGGTTCTGGGATGGGCAAATCAACGACTTTAGCTAACAGCAACAGCAATGGTTCGCAAGTTCAAAATTCTAAAATTGAGCGTAAGTTAGATACCCAAGGTTTATTAACAGCCTATATGAAGGGAAGACGGGATTTTGCCTTACACAATTTAAATTTGCTGAATCTGCAAGGTGCTGACTTATCCCAAACAAATTTCCATTCCGCTCAATTGCAAAAAACCAATCTCCAGGGAGCTAATCTCCACAATAGTGACTTTGGCAGAGCCAGTCTCACTCAAGCAAATCTCAAGGATGCTAATTTGAGCAAAGCATACTTTAACCATGCTGATTTAGAAGGAGCAGACCTGCGAGGCGCAGACCTCAGTAATGCTTATCTCAGTAATGCTAACCTCCGAGGAGCTAATCTGTGTGGTGCCAATCTTACCAATGCCAAAATTTCTGATGAGCAGCTAGCACTAGCAAAAACAAATTGGATGACCGTGCGTCCTAATGGGAAACGAGGCTTATTGTAAGTTGAAAGTTTAAATTTGAGAGCTACTCGCTCTGGTTGCCAGACTAACGCTGTTTTATGACTCTCACGAGATAAAAATCAGAAACATTGGTTTCTGATTAGTTTTTATAAATCTAGGCGTAGCTTGGGTTGAGGAACGTAGCAAAATCCCGTAGGGTAACCCAACATCAAGAATCCTTGATTCTGTTGGGTTTCACTTTGTTCAACCTAATCTACAAATATTTTATTTTTTCAGAGTAATAAAAGAGCGCTGTTCTCTCCTTTTTAAGGACGGTTAAGGAGGATCAAGTCTTAAACTGAACTGTATTGTTTTAAAGCATTCTCTTATAAAAGTTTATTTTTATATATTTTATAAATCATAGCTACACAGGCAAAACCCTTAATTTTGCATTAGTCCACGGAGGTGAGCTTTGCTTTTGTAGTAGCGAATTCCATTCGTCAAATACTTTTAAAATACCCTCTAAGGTTCACAAGGCTTTGATTTCCTCACTAGCTTGATAAAGAAGCTCTTATTCTTCAGGTAAAACTCAGATTTATTCAGAATTGACCAAGTATATATAATAGTTGGGTTGAGCGATAGCCATTGCTCTCGCAAATGTTAAGAAAGATCCAGTTTTATAGCAAAAATATGCTGATCTTTGGTAATTCTTAATCAAATCTTCATAGTTTTTATCTGTTACAAATAGCAAATGATTATTTACAATAAACAATAAAGTATAATAATTTTTTAAAGATATTTTCATGCTTTCTTTTTATGCCTAGAAACAACAGGGAATCTTGCACCTAAAATTTGTAAAACCTAACGCTATTAAGCCAGCGGAAAGTGAAAACGTAATTATCCCTGATTGTAGACTGAAGCAGAATATTCATAACCAAAATCAGGTAGTACAAGGTTTACGTATGATGGCTGACTTTGCAGAAACGGAAATAGAACGGCGATTAACTTTATACCAAGTATTCCTGAAGTTGTATGAACACCACAGCAGCCTTCTAGATGAAATTCTTCAGCTAGAAAACCTATCTCAACCGTCGCTGAGGAGGGTAAAAGTATGTTATGTACATGGTGTAGTGGATAGTGCTGCTGTTTATTTGATGACTAACTTGTGCGACAATCAGACCCAAAGTTTACGGCAGCCACAGCAAATCTGGACAATAGGTCGTAATCGCAGCAGTGGTATTTGCATTCCTGATAGTTATATGTCTCGTCGCCACGCTGCTATTCAATATATTGATGATCAAGGTTTCTACTTCATAGACTTCAAGAGTACCAATGGCTCATTTGTGAATGGCGATCGCGCAGAGGAGCCGATCAAGCTCAAAGATGGCGATCGCATCCGTCTAGGTAGTATGACTTTTGATTTTTTCATGAATTATACGTGTCGTGTTTTGCCAACTGTCGCAATGGAGTTATTGATGCAACTTGTGCATCGAAAGAGCGATAATGAGGTAGAAATACTTACTTATCCCCATGAAAGACCAAAACCTTTGTTTGAAAA
This sequence comes from Nostoc sp. NZL, assembly GCF_015714705.1. NCBI lineage: Bacteria > Bacillati > Cyanobacteriota > Cyanophyceae > Nostocales > Nostocaceae > Nostoc > Nostoc sp. NZL. The sequence continues at coordinate 45,799 of NZ_WBKL01000195.1, forward strand.
ACCAGATGATAATTCAGATATTTTCAAAAATTCTGGGCTAGTTGAGAAGTTTGAACATTGGTATGACAACTTCAGTTCAGAACAGAAATCAGAAATTTTAGATCGCTTTTTTAGCAGACAGATACCATATAATCCCAGCTAAAAAATTGGAAATTATAGTAATTTTCAATCGCGTGAAATATACACAATTCTTAGGGGCACACCAATGAACAATGTTGTGCCCCTACTTTTAACTTATTCCAACGACAAACGCTATAAAAATAAAATGATTGCTCGTCATATAGTGGCAATCATTTTTTTAGGCTTGCTGTAACTCATCAATATGTTGTAAAAGGTGGGTTAGCTGTCTTTGCAACCCACTACACATTAAGACTTGCAGATTGATAAATCCACATTTCTTATTCTTCTGGCTCTAAATCGACTTCTTCCTCTTCATCTCCTTCACTGGCTTTAGCTACAGAGTTAGCAGAAACAATAGCGCCTTTATCTAACTTTTCACGCACCAGTTGCTTAATTTGTTCAGCAAATTCAGGCTTTTCTTCTAGATACTTAATGGCGTTGTCTCGTCCTTGGGAGATATTATCGCCGTTGTAACTATACCAAGCTCCTTTGCGGACAATAATGGCAGTTTCTTCTGCTAAGTCAACAAGACAACCCAAGGTAGAAATACCTTTGCCAAAAATAATATCGAATTCCGCTATTCTGAAGGGCGGCGCTACTTTATTTTTGGCGACTTTAACTTTAACGCGGTTACCAAATTCATCTGTACCTTTCTTCAAAGTTTGAATTCGGCGAATATCTAAGCGCACTGAAGCGTAAAATTTCAATGCGTTACCGCCAGTAGTAGTTTCTGGGCTACCGTAGGTAACACCGATTTTTTGCCGCAATTGGTTAATGAAAATTACTGTACAACCAGATTTACCAATATTGCCCGTAATCTTACGTAGGGCTTGGCTCATTAACCGCGCCTGCAAACCGACGTGGATGTCACCCATATCGCCTTCAATTTCAGCGCGGGGAACCAGTGCTGCTACTGAGTCAATAACTACAATATCAACCGCAGCAGAACGAACAAGCTGATCGACAATTTCCAAAGCTGATTCGCCAGTGTCTGGTTGGGAAATCAGCAAATTGTCAATATCTACACCCAATGCCGCAGCATAAGTGGGATCAAGGGCGTGTTCTGCATCAACAAAGGCAGCAATACCGCCATTTCTTTGCACTTCAGCGAGTGCATGTAGCGCTACTGTAGTCTTACCGGAACTTTCCGGCCCATAAATTTCAATTACCCGCCCCTTGGGTAAACCACCACCTAATGCTAAATCTAGGGTGAGCGCCCCACTGGAAATCGTCTCCACCCGCATCCGGGTAGCATCGCCTAGGCGCATGATTGCTCCTTTACCAAAGCTGCGCTCAATCTGGTTGAGCACCATAGTCAGCGCTTTTTGCTTGCCAGAAGTATCAGTGTTGATAGCCATTTCTGCTTCTAATGCCTCTAAATATATGGTTTTAAGGAGTGTTTCTCTGGGAGTTTGAGTAGAACAGATATACTATTTTAACCAGAAAATTCTGGAATAGGACTTCTCAAATCAAAAAAAGGGTGTGACAAGATCGTAACTCGATCGCTACCAGATTAGGGTAGTTTTGCACAATGATACCAACTTGCATTCAGAGATAGCTTTTTTTGGCTGGGTAAGCAAGGGATTTTAAAGAAAAAATAAATTACCTAAACAACACTCTCAGTAGAGCCGTACTCGTGAGCATTTGCAGAGGTTGCTAAATTAGGAGCGATCGTCATGCCAATTAGCATATCATCGACGACGGTGGCTTCATTGGGTAAACGGGAGATTCTTAATCATAGTCTTTACGTGACGGTTTTGCTTCTGTCTTTAGCGTAAGTAGGTTTTTCTGGGAGATATGCTCAGTGATGAGTTTAGCAATAAATAGGTCTGATTTGCAGGTATGCTAAAATATTTGGTAACATTTGTAACTGTTTTACAGCTAGTGTCAGGTAAATGAATCACCATCTTGATTTTGTCTTACGCAAAGTTGCAAAGGCACACATAAGAGGCAAGATTGTGGTTTTAATAAATGAAACCTGCTGTAAACTATACAAAATTAATTACATAAGTTAAAAGTGATGGCTACTAAAGTTAATTTGGATGCTTTAATTCCACGAGAAGATTTTGAAGTAGGAGAAAATAGTAATCCAGGCAAAAAGAAAGAAACAATTTCTATTGGAGATATAGAAATAGATTCGTTTTTCTTCCCCAATATCCGCAAACCTGATTTTCAAAGAGAAACAAATGAATGGGATAAAGATAAAATATGCGAATTTATAAAAACTTTTATACAAGGTGATTTAATACCAGCAATTATTCTATGGCGAAGTACGGGCGGATACTTATTCGGAATTGATGGTAGCCATAGATTGAGTGCTTTAGCAGCTTGGGTAAACGATGATTATGGTGATGGAACAATATCAAAATTATTTTATGACGGGATAATCCCTGATGAACAAATAAAAATTGCCCAAGAAACGCGAAAATTAGTTAATAAAAAATTTGGTTCATACAAGGATATTAAGTTAGCTCGAACATATCCTGACAAATTCAAACCAGAAATTATCAGATATGCTCAAAATTTATCAGCATTAGCACTTCAACTTCAATGGATTGAAGGTGATGCGAGTAAAGCAGAAAATTCTTTTTTCAAAATTAATCAACAAGCTACACTAATTGATAAAACTGAGCTAAAGCTCCTTGAATCTAGAAGAAAGCCTAATAGCATAGCTGCACGTGCAATTATTAGAAGTGGTACAGGACATAAGTATTGGTCATCTTTTCCAGATGAAATACAGAATCAAATACAAGAGATAGCTAAAGAAATTAACGAAATACTTTTTGAACCTAATTAAGTTATAAAATACATCTGCATTAGAGCATTTAGCGAATGGCGAAACTTGATGCCACTTCATACATCACCATTGCCACTAGAAACGCCAGTTATCTAATCTTAGTGAATAATCTAAATCCTGAATCCTTTGATAATGAGATAAATTACCAGTAACTAAAGTTAGATTATGACGGATGGCAATTGCTGCAATCATACAATCAGGATAGCCAATTCTTTTTCCGGTTGTCTCTAAATCAGCGTAGATTTTCCCTGCTAATACTGCTTCTGCCAAATCAAAGGATAATATCTCCTGTGAACTCACGATAGTTAAAAATTGCTGAAGGCGTTCTTCTTGCTTACGTTTTTGCCAACCTTCTACAATTTCCATAACTGTAATTACAGAAATTGTATATTTATCGAACTGGTTTAAGTAGGTATTGGCTTTAGCAATAATACGAGGATTTGCTCGTTTAATAATTTATGAAAGAATATCCGTATCAAGTAGGCACTTTTCTACTTTATTCATCTGATCCAGTATATCCTCTTTTTTACATTGCCTCAGCAACAATTTCATCAACAATTTCTGGGACATCAGCATATAATCCCATTAATGGATCTTTTTTCTCCTGAATTTCTGCTAAACGTTCAATTACATGAGTAATTAGTTCTGATAGAGTTGATTGATTGACTATTGCCAAAGTTTTTGCTCGCTCAAAGGTGAGCCTATCTAGTTCAAGTTCTATCTTTTCCATGATGATTTTAAACTCCCATATAAATTATTAGTGTTCATTAACCTAGTGTAACTCAGCATTGATGGTGTGCAGTGGGGCAAAATATTTGTTAGAAGTGCAGAGTTGTTTGCTTTTAATGAATAAATAGGTGAATAAGTTTCTTATCCACCTATACAAGTTAAACAATTCCTTGCACTATTTACTGCTTAATTTATGTTTAATTTAATTTTAGGGTATTTCCAATTTGATAATTCAACACAACAAAAAATCAATTAACGTTATTTGCTAAGATTTGATTAGGTTTTTGCTCTTACGCATCTTTGATGACTCTCGACCTTCCCGACTCTCTGATTCTCGATACTGCACTTTCAGTTTCTGGATTAACTGACTATATCCGCTTGCTGTTAGAGCAAGATGAACAATTGCGGCAAGTTTGGGTAACTGGCGAAGTTTCTAGTGCTAACCACCATCGCAGTGGTTTATTTTTTACACTACAAGATACCGATCGCACCGCCGGAATTAAGTGTGTGGTATGGAATACCCAATTGCCAAAACTCGCCCAAATGCCAGTTGCCGGTGAGCAGATAATTATTTTGGGTAGTATTCGCGTGTATCCGCAACGGGGAGAGTATCAGTTATCAGTTTGGCAAACTTTACCTGCTGGTGTTGGTTTACAGGCGCTACGCTATCAACAACTAAAAAATCGCTTGCTGGCTGAGGGGTTGTTCGATGCTCAAAGAAAGCGATCGCTCCCAACTCACCCCCAAACGATCGCTGTCGTCACTTCACCAACGGCGGCGGCTTGGGGTGATATTCAAAAAACCCTGAAACAAAGGTATCCAGGTTTACACGTTTTATTTTCTTCGGCTACAGTGCAAGGTGAGCAAGCGCCGGAATCTATCGTTAAGGCAATTGATCGGGTGGAAAGAGATGGTCGCGCCGAAGTGCTAATTTTATCGCGGGGTGGTGGCGCGGTGGAGGAGTTGGCTTGCTTTAATGATGAACGAGTGGTGCGATCGCTGGCTAGTTGTTCTATTCCTGTAATTACTGGTATTGGCCATCAAAGAGATGAATCTTTAGCAGATTTAGTTGCAGATGCTTGTGCACATACACCGACGGCGGCAGCGGAAATGGTTGTACCAGCACTTTTAGAGTTGTATACTGAGCATCGGCAGCGAGTTGTAGCTTTACATGAAGCGGTGCATGACTTTGGGGAAACTGCTGAAAATAAACTGCAAGCATTGCGAAACCGTTTGCGACGTTTGCGGTTAGATCGGCAAGTGCAGCAGGAGGTGGACAAGCTAGCTTGGAAGCGTCAGCGTTTGGTGCAAATTACGACGGGGCGATCGCAGCAAGCAGTGCAGCATTTAGAGTTGTTGCGGCAGAAGTTGGCTAGCCTTGACCCGAAAGCTGTATTACAGCGTGGTTATGCGGTGGTTAGGCGGGAAGATGGGGCGATCGCTCGTTCTGCGGCGGAGTTGGCTGTGGGGCAAGAGTTAGTGATTCAGTTGGGGCAGGGTGGGGTTAAAGTGAAGGTTATGGAAGTGAACGAACCGCCAAGACGCCAAGGACGCCAAGAGTTAAATGGTTAAACGTAAGAGTGCTTCTAGTTCTGAGGAAGGTTGGAATTATGAGGCGAAGGTTGCTGAAATAGAGGGAATTATCGCTCGCATCGAGGCGGGTGAGTTGGATTTGGAAGCTGTGTTTGAGCAATTTGCAAGTGCTGTGGAGTATTTGCGTCAGTGCGAAAGTTTTTTGCAGCAACGACAGCAGCAGGTAGATTTGTTGATTGAAACATTAAGCGATGAGTAGAAATGAGAGTCTACTCGTGTGAGTTTATATGCTCAGATTTTTGTATTTCTCCTGGATGGAGATAAATAACTCTTGATTGTTAAATTAGTGACAGTAATACAACTATTTCTCTAACGCAGAGATAGCTGATTTATTAAGATAACATTTATAAAGTGATGACTCAAGTTGTAATTGTTGGGGCTGGGCCTACTGGTGCAACGCTTGCACTCCTGCTTGTCAAACGGGGCATTGCAGTCAAACTGATTGAAGCATCCCGTAACTTCCGGCGAGTTTTTCGCGGTGAGGGGCTAATGCCTAGTGGGCTGGATGCCTTAGAGCAGATGGGATTGTCACCCATGTTAGAACGCATTCCTCATCGCCCTTTGGATGCCTGGCAGTTCATTATCAATAAGCGATCGCTATTTCGAGTTGAGGAACCAATGGAACTTGGTGGAAAGTGCACTATGCTTGTTTCACAGCCAGCCCTCCTGGAAGCGCTGATTCAGGAAGCTAGCACTTATCCTAATTTTGAGTTGGTGCAGAGTGAACCTGTACAAGATTTACTGTGGAGCGAAAGCCGAGTTTCTGGTGTAAAGCTAGGGGATAATCGGACTATTTCTGCGGATTTAGTTATTGGCGCAGATGGTCGTAATTCCATTGTTCGGCAACGAGCAAACTTAACTTTAGAGCAACAGTCCCAAAGTTTCAATATTCTTTGGTTCAAATTGGCAGATAGTCCGCGTTTTGAGTCGGAAAATGTCTTTTACTCAATTGTTAACGGTCGTCACGCTTTTGGATTATTTCGTGATACGGAGGGCAATCTTCAAGTGGGTTGGTCGCTCTATGAGGGTTCCCCGATGGATTGGAAGCAAGTCAATTGGGCTGAAATGTTTGCGTCTGTATCACCTCCTTGGTTAGCAGAGCATTTCCAGGAAAATGCAGAAAGTATTGAGCGACCTGTATTATTATCCGTTGTAGTCGGGCGGTGTCCGCGTTGGTCTGTGCCAGGGTTACTACTCTTGGGCGATGCTGCTCATCCAATGTCACCTATCCGCGCTCAGGGTATTAATATGGCATTGCGGGATGTGATTGTTGCAACAAATTATCTGGTTCCCCTGTTGCGCCAGGGAGCAGAATATGCAGATATTGATGCGATATTGCCACAGATTCAAGCTGAACGAGAGCCAGAAATTGTGCGATCGCAGCAGCTTCAAAGTGAAGAAGCGGCTCAGGCTGAACGACTTACTAAAAGCCCACCAATGCAATGGGCAGTAAGCAAGCTAGCTCCCCTAATTTCCCGACCCGTTCGCCAGTCTTGGCTTAAGCGACAGCGCCAGTTGCGCCAAGGAGTATCGCAGATACAGTTAACTGTTTAAGCGTTGTCAAATATCAGTATAAAATTCAAAAATTCGATTCAATTTAGGATCTTAAATAAATACGGTTATGTAGCAATAACAAGGAAGTAATTTTCGCTTTTAGAACATCGAATACTGTGACTCAAAAAGATATCATTATTTGGTTCACTCACTGTTTCTGCAATATTGCACTCAACTGAGAACCGCTATATGAAACCATTCCTTTTTGTCACTGATTTGGATGACACCCTCGTGTATCGCACCGTGGGCGATGACAGCGCTTTAGCAGAACTAAATCAACTGCTGAGTCAACATCGCCAAGAATACGGTACAAAAATTGTTTATTCTACCGGGCGATCGCCTGTACTTTACAAAGAACTCCAAGCTCAAAAAAATCTTTTGCAACCGGATGCCCTCGTCCTTTCGGTGGGTACGGAAATTTACTTAGATGATACTGATACTCCAGACTCAGGTTGGTCAGAAATCCTCTCTCCGGGATGGGAACGGGAAACTGTCTTATCTATTACTAAGAAATACCGTGAGTTAGTTCGCCAACCAGATTCAGAACAGCGTCCCTTCAAAGTGAGTTTTTTCTTACAACAAGAGGCATCTTTCAGAGTAATACCACAACTTGAAGCAGAGTTGCAGAAATATAAATTAAATGTAAAGTTAATCTACAGTAGCGGTATTGACCTTGACATTGTACCCCATAGCAGCGATAAAGGTCAGGCAATGCAGTTTTTACGCCAAAAGTGGAAATTTGCAGCAGAACAAACAGTTGTCTGTGGTGATTCAGGTAATGATATTGCTTTATTTGCTGTAGGCAACGAACGGGGAATCATTGTGGGGAATGCCCGAAAAGAGTTACTCCAATGGCACGATGAGTATCCCGCTGACCATCGCTACCTGGCAAAAGGTTTTTGTGCAGGTGGAATTATTGAAGGCTTAAATTATTTTGGTCTCTTGTAATGATTAGTTATCTAAAAGGTATAGTCGCTGGTATCCAAACAATTGGCGCTAATCGCGTGATTCTGACTCTGGAAGTGAATGGCTTGGGGTATGATTTGCAAGTTCCCCAACGGCTAGCAAACCAGTTACCAGAGTCAGGAGGAGTGGCGCAAATTTTTACCCATTTCCAAATTCGTGAAGAAGTGCCGTTACTTTATGGCTTTGCTTCGCCAGCCGAACGCGATTTATTTCGCCACTTGCTGACTGTCACAGGTATTGGTGCAGCCTTAGCGATCGCACTGTTGGACACTCTGGAACTACCAGATTTAGTCCAAGCAATTATCGCTGGCAATACACAAATCTTAATTCAGGCTCCAGGTGTCGGTAAAAAAATCGCAGAACGCATCTGTTTGGAACTGAAAAGCAAATTGGTCGAGTGGCGCAAATCAGCCGGGTTCTTCGTCGCCACAGGTGGGCCAGCACCGGGAATTCTCGAAGAGGTGCAAATGACCCTCTTCGCCTTGGGATATACTGCCCATGAGGTCAGCCACGCCCTGCATGTGGTGAGTGAAGATATTGGACTACCCAAAGATGCCTATGTCGAAGATTGGATTAAACAAGCGATCGCTCATCTCAGCAGCGAACAAGTTTAATTGTCATTTGTCAGGTGTGCAATGCCCAATTCCCAATTCCCAATGCCCACAGACCCTTATGCTTGGCTAGAACAGTCCTTAGCAACAATTCATCGGGCAGACTGGTATCGTTCAGTACAAACAATCCACGGTCGTCCGGGTGCAACGGTGGTTTTAGCTGGGCAAGAGGTAATTAATTTTGCCAGTAATGACTATTTGGGGCTGACTGGGGATGAGCGGTTAATGGCAGCCGCAACTGCTGCGATCGCAGAATTTGGGACTGGTAGTACTGGTTCTAGATTACTCAGCGGGCATAGGGAATTGCACAGGGATTTAGAAGAGGCGATCGCATCTACCAAACAAACAGAAGATGCCTTGGTATTTAGTTCTGGGTATCTAGCCAATTTGGGCGCAATTACCGCCCTTGTTGGCAAGCGTGATTTAATTTTATCTGACCAGTACAATCATTCCAGTCTGAAAAATGGGGCGACTCTCAGCGGTGCAGTATTTGTGGAATATCCGCACTGTGATATCGCAGTATTAAAAACTCAGTTGAGTCAACAGCGACAGAACTACCGACGCTGCTTGATTCTTACTGATAGCGTCTTCAGCATGGATGGCGATTTATGTCCGTTGCCAGCACTGTTGGATGTTGCTGATGAATTTAACTGTATGCTGCTAGTTGATGAAGCTCATGCCACTGGGGTACTAGGAAAAACTGGCGCTGGGTGTGTCGAACATTTTGGATGCACAGGAAAGCCGTTAATTCAAGTTGGTACCTTGAGTAAAGCTTTGGGTAGTTTAGGCGGGTATGTGGCAGCAAGTAGTGCCCTAATTGACTTTTTGCGGAACCGCGCACCCACTTGGATTTACACCACTGGGCTTTCGCCTGCTGATACGGCGGCGGCTTTAGCAGCGCTCAAGATAGTCCAACAAGAACCGCAACGCCGGACCCAATTGTGGCAAAATGTACATTACTTGAAAAATTTGCTGCAACAACAGTTATCTAATTTAAAATTACTGCCTTCGGAATCACCTATACAATGTTTTCAATTGTCCAGTGCAACAGATGCCCTCAAAGCTGGAAAACAGCTAAGAAATGCTGGCATTTTTGCCCCAGCAATTCGTCCTCCCACAGTGCCCACAAGTCGGATCAGAATATCTTTAATGGCAACTCATGAAGCAGCACATATTGACAAATTGGTAGCAGTACTAAAGGATGTCAATTACAGCGAATTTTATGCCAATTGATCACAGTAGGTTGGGGATTAATTGAAGATTGACTTTAGCAAAGTTTTGGCAACAAGCTGCAATTTGAAACTTTTGTGTTGGTCTTCGGTTTTTATTTAAGGGACTATTATGTTCCCGGACGAGAGCGAATATGATCGGGTATATGATGGCGATCGCCTAATATTTCTAACAAAGGGCCATTAACGTCAAATTTAACCATACTTACCGACGCGACCAAAATATTCACCCGATAGCGATAGCGTCCCAAATCAATTCCCAGTAAACTGCAAAGCATAATCCGAATCGTGGCTTTATGGGAAACTACTAAAACATTACCTTGGTGATGTTTTTCTTGAATTTCAGCAATTACAGGCATAGAACGGTTAGCAATATCTACCGCAGTTTCTCCACCAATGGGTGCATTCCAAGCGGGTTCTGTCAACCATTTTACATAGTTTTCTGCGTAATTCTCTTGGGCAAACGATTTACTCTTCCTTTCCCATTCGCCGTAACTACCTTCTCTAAGTCCGTCACGCAACTGCATATCCATACCGATAGCATCACAAAATGGCTTGGCAGTTGCAATTGTGCGCTTCATCGGGCTAACATAAACTGCTTCCCACTTCAATTTTTGATAAACATCAGCAAAACCAGATGCCATCTGCATCCCCTCTGTTGTCAACTCCGCATCAGTTTCACCGCAGAAATTACCACTTTGACTAAAAGTAGTTTCTCCATGTCGCAGTAAATATAAATTGAGTGTCATAGCTTGTATCGTGATTGAGATAAAAGAGTTTGTGCAAAAATAAAATACCATCAATCTCGCAATCGAGTATGTGACACCAGGACAAAGTAATTAACCAAAAAAGTTAATCAACCACAAACTTTTGAAATCGAAGACAAAAGTAGCGGTTTCAGCTAGTACTCTAGTTTGAGCCGGGATACGGATACCGTTGGCGAATTCCCCAAACAGCTAAACTGAACCGATTGAGAGCTTTCTGAGCAATTTTATACCCAGATGCAACATCCTCCAACTTCAGTTCATTCCGATGCTTCATTTTGAGATTTTTTATAAGCTTGGGTCACTGCATTTCTTCGATTTGAGTATTTATGATCGCCAAACTGATGTTATAGATATAGAAAATTAGCGATCAATTTTGGCTTTGAATACTATATTAGTGAGTAATTAACCTCTCACAAAAGAAGCTTTTTTAAATAAAGAAAAATCTATCTGAAGATAAATTACTAAAATTTGCAAACTAGCTTAGGGTGTATACAGCCTTTGCAATAAGTATTGGTTGTTCCAAAACATTTTCATGCCCTATATTCATTATTCCCTGTTACTTCGTTATAGCGTCACTGTATTAATTGTTGCAACTGCATTAGTGGTAATGCTGATACTAGACCCCTGGTTAAGCATGAGTGGAACTCCTTTTTTGCTGTTTTTTAGCGCTGTAATGGTGAGTGCTTGGTATGGTGGTTTGAAGTCAGGGCTGTTAGCAACCGGCTTGTCTGCGTTACTGAGCAATTACTTCTTTCTCCCCCCAGCTTATGAGCTGAGTTTTGACTTATCCAATTTTGTGCGAATTGGGTTGTTTGCATTACAAGGATTACTCTTTAGTGTGTTATGTGAGGCATTAAAGACTGCTAAAAAACGGGCTGATGGAAATCTACAAAAGCTGAGAGTTAGTGAGGAGCGATTTCGATTAGCGTTAAGTAGTTCAGATATCGTGATCTTTCAGCACGATCGCGATTTACGATATCAGTGGATTCATAATCCTCAAAGTCTAGACACTACTGAGGAAATGTTAAGTAAGACTGATTATGAATTGTTTCCAGCTTTAGTAGCAGAGCAATTGGGCGCAATTAAGCTGAAGGTGCTAGAGACTGGTATTTCAACCCGTGAAGAGGTTTATCTAACAATTTGTGGAGAAGACCGTTACTATGATTTGCTGGTTGAACCGTTAAGGGATATAGACAATAGCATTCAGGGTATTACCTGTGTAGGTGTGAATATTACTGAGCGCAAGCAGGCAGAACTAGAAAAAGCCACGTTGTACCAGGAACTTCAGCAAGCTATTCAGCAAAAAGACGAATCTCTGGCGTTACTCAATGCTTGGCTTACTAGTTCACCAGTGGCGCTGGCTTTTCTCGATACTGAACTTCGTTACGTTCATGCTAATGAAGCGTTGGCAGCTACCAATGGTGTACCGCAAAATCAACATATTGGTCGCACCTTTAGGGAAGTACTACCGGAATGGGCGGCGCAAATTGAGCCTGTTTTTGAGCAAGTGATGCAAACCGGGCAGCCCTTACTCAACCAGGAAGTGAGCGGTGAAACTTATCCGCCTGGAGTATATCGTTATGGTCTTGTCAGCTATTATCCGGTGTGTTTGCCGGATGGGCAGTTGTTGGGAGTGGGCATTAGTTCAATTGATATTACTCAACTGAAACAAACTGAGCAAGCACTGCGGGAAAGTGAAGCAAAGTTTCGCAGTGTGGTTGAGTCCAATATGATTGGTATTGGCTTCTGGGATAGAGACGGTGGGATTACAGAAGCAAACGATGCCTTGCTGAATATGGTGGGTTATACCCGTGAAGAATTAGTTTCTGGAAAAATTAACTGGCAAGATTTAACTCCTACAGAGTACGTGCAAATCGATAAGCAAGCACTGACTCAACTTCAAGACAGTTCCTTTTGCACACCCTATGAAAAGGAATATATCCATAAAGACGGCTCACGCTTCCCGATTTTGGTAGGTGCTAGCCGCTTTGAAGGCACTGTAAATGGAGGAGCTTTTTTTGTTGTTGATATTACAGAGCGTAAGCAGGCTGAGAAAAGACTCCGCTATATTGCCCAAATTAGTAGTTTACTCTCTACTTCGCTAGATTACGAAGAAACCTTAGAACAAATCGCCAAAATCTCAGTTCCCCAGCTTGCTGATTGGTGTAGCGTTGACATTTTAAATGAAGATGGTTCCATTCGCCGCCTACCCATTGCTCATGCAGACTCATCCAAAGCGGAGTTGGCGCGTAAACTCCAGCAGTATGCAACAGATTACAAAGGTGCAAGTGCAATTACTAGAGTACTGCAAACCGGGCAAAGTGAATTAATTTCAGAGATATCTGATTCGCTATTAGTGGCAAGTACTCAGAATCAGGAACACTTAGAACTTGTTCGGCAATTGGGGATGAAGTCTGTGATGATTGTGCCGTTAATCACACAAGGGCAAGTACTTGGCACTATCACCTTTGTCACCGCCGAATCAAACCGTCGCTACGATCACACTGACCTAACTTTAGCAACAGATATTACCCATCGTGCTGCTTTAGCAGTAGAAAATGCCCGACTTTATCGAGACATCCAGCAGGCTTTAGTCCATTATGCCGAATCTCTATCTCTTTTAGATGCGCTGCTAGGGGCTGCTCCTGTTGCCGTATGTTTTTTAGATAGGGAACTGCGATATATCCGCATTAATCAAGTTTTCGCTGACATTAACGGTTTAACCATAGAAGAACATCTAGGACGCAAATTTGGGGAAGTGTTGCCAAAGATGGCGGCTGAGTTTGAGCCAAAGTTACAGCGTGTCTTGGATACTGGAGAACCCCTGCTAAATGTGGAAGTTAGCGGTGAGACAAGGGAGCAACCCGAACGTTACGGTTACTGGCTGGGCAACTATTACCCGGTCAAAAACGCAATGGGCGAAACGGTAGGAATTGGGATTATTTTGGCAGATGTGACAGCAGCAAAGCAAACAGAAGTAGCCTTGCGAGAAAGCGAAGAAAGATTCCGAACAATGTTCAACCAGGCAGCTGTGGGGATTAGTCTGGTAGCGTTGGATGGACAATTTCTACAAATTAATTCTGCTCTGTGCGAAATTACTGGATACAGCCATGAAGAGTTAATTCAAATGAACTTCGAGGAAATTACCCACCCTGACGACTTAGAAGTTGATTGGGATAATGCTCGGCGAGTCTTGGCAAAAGAAATTAGTGGTTATTCCCTAGAGAAGCGCTACATCCGCAAAGATGGTTCCATTGTTTGGGTAAACCTAACTTCATCAGCAGTTTGGGATGCGAAGGGAGTTCCAAAGTATGCATTAGGCATTATTGAAGATATTAGCGAACGCAAACGAGTTGAAGCCACACAACAGTTTTTAGTCGAAGCCAGCACCTTACTAGCGGCCTCATTGGATTATGAAATTGCCTTGGAAAGTGTGGCTAATCTAGCAGTTCCAACCCTCGCAGACTGGTGTATTGTAGATGTTTTCCAGGAAGATTGGTCAAGCAGACAAATTGCGATCGCAATTGCCGACCCCACAAAACAAAATACATTAGACGAAATCCGACGGCGTTATCGACCCAAAACCAAAGCCAAACAGCTTGTCCGGCAGCTAAGGCTAGGAATATCTATCTTTTATCCCGAATTATCTGACTCTAATCTTGTACAGATGGCTCAAGATGAAGAACATCTGCAATTGCTGCGAAACCTGGGTATTTGTTCTTTAATGGTGATTCCAGTTCGTTCTCGTGGGCAATTATTTGGAGCAATTTCTTTTTTCACAGCCGAGTCAGGTCGGCACTACAAACAAACAGACTTGGCTTTAGCAGAGGATATTGCTCGTCGGGCGGCGACAGCTATCGACAATGCCAGACTCTACCAGGAAACTCAACAAGCAAAACAAGCAGCTGAACGGTCTGTCAATCGCACGGTACTTTTACAAAGAATAACTGCTGCCCTCTCCGAAGCGCTAACTCCCCAACAGGTGGCTGATGTAGTAGTCAACCAAGGGATTGCCGCCTTAGAAGCCACTGCTGGTTCCGTTGTCTTGCTTATTGAGGAAGGTACAGAACTAAAAATTGTGCAAGCAATTGGCTATCCGCAATCAGTCATAAATGCTTGGACAACTTTTCCCATCACTGCACCTAACCAAATCGCAGAAACAGTCAGAACTAGGCAGCCGATTTTTTTAGAAAATTTAGCAGCCTTGATTGCTAGATATCCAAACTTAAGAGATGCTGTGACTCTTACAGGAAATAATGCTTGGGCTACCATTCCCTTGATAGCAGAAGGCAAAGTAATTGGGGCACTGGGATTAAGCTTTAAAACTGTACAAATATTTAACGAAGAAGACCGGGGATTTATGTTGACACTGGGACAACAGTGTGCACAAGCCATCGCCCGCGCTCAACTTTACGAAGCCGAAAAGACTGCAAGGGCACAAGCCGAGACAGCCAACCGAATTAAAGATGAATTCCTCGCTGTCCTTTCCCATGAACTCAGAACTCCCCTGAATCCGATTTTAGGGTGGGCAAAGTTACTCAGAACCCGCAAGTTCGACGAACCCACCAAAATCCGGGCATTGGAAACAATCGAGCGGAATGCTAAGTTACAAACCCAATTGATTGGAGATTTACTTGATGTTTCGCGGATTTTACAAGGTAAAGTCAGGTTAAATCTCTATGCAGTGGATTTGAAAGTAGCGATCGCATCTGCACTAGAAACGGTACATTTAGCAGCAGAAGCCAAGTCAATTCAAATTCAAACGGTGTTAAGTAATGATATCGGCAAAGTTCTCGGTGATAGCGATCGCTTGCAACAAGTAATGTGGAATCTCCTCTCCAATGCCGTTAAATTCACACCCACAGATGGACAAGTAGAAGTACATTTACAGCAAGTTGGCTTAGATGCCCAAATCCAAGTAATTGATACAGGTAAAGGCATCAACCCGGAATTTTTGCCCTACGTCTTTGATTACTTCCGCCAAGCAGATGCCAAAACAACTAGAGTATTTGGCGGATTGGGATTGGGACTGGCAATTGTGCGCCATCTCGTAGAACTTCACGGTGGTACAGTTCAGGCAGAGAGTCTGGGAGAAGGTCAAGGGGCTACTTTTACAGTCAGACTACCTTTGCTGAAAAATTCTGAGTTGCGAGTCAGCAGCGATGAGGCTTTTCAACCAGAAGTTAGTACTGAAGACACATTACTTGCTGGAGTGCAAATCTTGCTTGTGGACGATCAAGCTGATGTGCGAGAGTTTTTTAGCTTTGCGCTGGAACAATATGGCGCAACTGTAACAGCAGTTGAATCAGCAAGTGAAGCGCTGGAAATATTAGTGCAATCAAAGCCAGATATCTTGTTAAGCGATATTGGAATGCCCTTGATGGATGGCTATATGCTGCTGCGCGAGGTGAGAAGATTACCGCCAGAACAAGGCGGGCAAATTCCAGCGATCGCTTTGACTGCCTATGCTGGAGAGATTAACTACAACCAAGCAATGGCAGCAGGATTTCAAAAACACCTACCTAAACCCGTCGATCCAGGAGAATTAGCTACTGCGATCGACAATATAATTCGTAATTCGTAATTCGTAATTCGTAATTCATTTTAATTAAAACCCAAAACACTTGTAGAGACGGCGATTTATCGCGTCTCAAAAACCCAAAATTTTGCCAGTAGCCCTTGATTAAACCGTATTGGATTAAAATCAAGGTTAAGAACAAACAAAAAACCCATTATTTTTTCAAAGCAAACGCATCTATCCGTGGTGTAACAATTACGAATTACGTTAGCGTAGCCCATTACGAATTACGAATTACGAATTACGAATTATCCAATGGGGCGATTACCGGGATTGACTGCATGAATATATTCACTACCCGATCGCGGTCTTCCTCGTTTATAGTAAGCTTCTTCTGGTTTACCCCATCCTAGCTGTAAAATCATTTCCAAAAAGCTAGAATTTTCCCACTTGCACAAACCTGCCCATTCTGTTCTTTGAACAATTCTTTCTACATCAGATGTGGCAATTTGTTGGTACTGTTTACTATTATTGAAACTCAAGTATAGATCCATTCCTATAGAGACTTCATACCAAAATTCTACGATAGAGTTTTTAGCAGTTTTTAATATCTCTAAGTCACTTGGGAGGGCTATCAACTCGCTGTCTACTTCGGGATAGTTCAAGTTTTTACCTTTGACAGTTACCTCCCGCCAGATAATACCTGAAACTTGATTTTCCCTTTGATAGTCATGAATTGCAGTTTTGAAATCTTGATAGGCAGTGAACTGTTGCAGCCCATCAGTTTTGAGAAATTGGTCAATTACGGGATTGCCAGAGACTGGTATTTCTAATTTTAGGCGTTTTCCCTTGAGGCAGGCTTGGCGTTCGGCTGCCAAAATTTGAATTAGCTCCTGGGTCGTGTAAACCTTTGACATGAGAATACACTCTAGTTAGTCATTGGTCATTAGTCGTTAGTCATTAGTCATTTGTTACGAACTATAGACTATGGATTAACTTTCTAATCTGTTAACACAGATATTTCAATATTATGCTTTGGCATTGGCAGAAATGTAGTAACAGATAGCACGAAAAACTAGGGCAGACCAATTTGGCCTACCCCATCAGTTACTTAGCTAACTCACTACTGAACTCATTGAAGGCTCGCCGCTTTAGCTGTGCTGTTTCAGTGCGTGGTAATAAATCAAATATTTTGCGAAATTCATCGTCTATTTCTTCAAAAGGTACTTGACCCTTCTTATTCAAAACTACCTCACCTGATTTATTAAACACCACGACTTGAGGAACAGCCCCAGAATAGTAATATCCTGGTTCTGTAGGGTCGTAGGTCTCTTTAGCCGGGATAGTATCTACATTAATCGGCATAATCTCTGCTACCCGACCATAGAATTCCTGTACCCGTGATATGGAAATGGCATATCTTTTGGAATCGCTGCTGTCATCCAAATAAAAGGCCAAAAATATGGGTTTATGTTCCGCTAAAGTCTGTGCCAGCGTCTGTCTGGGAGGAACCAAAGAACCATTGCCAGCATAAACGACAAAGATGTTGCCATCATATAAATCATTATTGAGACCAGCATATGCAGGTTGCATACTTATAATGAAAAGACTTGCAAGCAACAACAGGCATTTGGACAACCACCTTTGCCAGCCAGTAATTTGTTTATGTAAAAAAAGAAACTTTGTGCTATTCATCAAAAGGAACCTTGCAAGCTACTACTTGTCTGAGTTTGTGCTGAATTCGGCAAACTGGGCTGGATATCTAATTACGCCCGCGCACTATTTTTTAAGATAACGCCTACTGAGATTATCTCTCGTAAGTGGATGATGGAGATGAGGAGTTGGAGGCAGAGGGGCAGGGGGCAGGGAGCAGGGAGCAGGGAGCAGGGAAAGTAGTTTGAGGTTCTGAGGTGGATGAACTAGATTCTAACTCTCCCCTGCCCTCTGCCCCCTGCCCCTGCCCCTCATCTCCTGCATCTTGATTTTGAGGCTGGCTTTTTCAGCTAGGATTCGCTAAACTCACGCATATTAAATTTGCAACTTAAAGACTATCAATTAGCAACCGCCAGAAGACTAGGGTATAGATGTGGGAAACAAAATACAATTCATAGATAGGCTGCGACTAGGTTTCGCGGTGTCAGTGGCAAAAAGTGTAACTTTTATAGTGCGATCGCTGCGTCTGGGTGCTGCTAGTGTATTACCAGGCTCGATTGCTCGTCGCATTGAACCCCGACTTTTACAATTATTGAGTCAGCAAGTTAAAAACGGGGTGATTTTAATTGCTGGTACTAATGGCAAAACCACTACAGCGCTGCTTTTATGCACGATATTAGAACGCAAGGGTTTTCGTGTCACTCATAATTCTACAGGTGCAAATCTCGAAAATGGCTTGATGACAGCGCTGTTAGAAAGCACCAACTTACTAGGCACGCTAAATACTGATTACGCCATTTTAGAAGTTGATGAAAATATTGTACCAAGAGTATTAGCGCCACTCCAACCGCGAATTATTCTCTGTTTAAACTTGTTCCGCGACCAACTCGATAGGTACGGCGAAGTAGACACAATTAGTAAACGTTGGACAAAAGTTATTTCTACGCTACCAGCAGAAACCGTGGTAATTCCTAATGCTGATGACCCAACTTTATCTAACCTTGGTCAGCAGTTACCCCAACGGGTGTTATTCTTTGGCTTGAATGAACCAGAACATTATTTAGAAGCAATTCCTCACGCTGTTGATTCTATTTATTGTCCCAAATGTGGACATTCTCTAGATTACAAAGGTGTTTATTTGTCTCATTTGGGAGATTTTACTTGTCCCAAGTGTGGTTTTAGTAAAAGTAAACCGACTCTAGAAAGTAGTGAATGGTCACAAATTCTGGTTGGTTTGTACAACAAATATAATACTTTAGCTGCTGCTACTGCGGCTATTGAGTTGGGAGTTGATGAAGTAACAATCAGAGATACTATTAATACCTTCCAAGCGGCTTTTGGTCGTGCGGAAGATTTAGTAATTAACGGTAAACGCGTGCGGATATTGTTATCAAAAAATCCTGTGGGAACGAATGAAACCATTCGCGTAGTTACTCAAAGCACAGATAAAACCACACTGCTAGTATTGAACGATCGCACACCCGATGGCACTGATGTATCCTGGATTTGGGACGTAGATACCGAGAAATTAGTCGAACGCGGCGGGACTTTAGTAGTGAGTGGCGATCGCGTCTACGATATGGCACTACGTCTACGTTACAGCCAAAAGTCCCCTGACAGTAACTTAAATTTAATTGTCGAAGAAGATTTGCGACAAGCGATCGCTACTGCATTAGAGCATACACCAGAGAATGAAACTCTGCATATTCTGCCCACCTACTCAGCCATGCTAGAAGTGCGAGAAGTTCTTACTGGTCGTAAAATTCTTTAAATCGGGCAGTGGGGAGTAAGGATTTAGATAAATTTTTTCCCATTCCCCAGTTTCCAATACCCAATCAAATTACGAATTACGAATTACGAATTACGAATTACGAATTATGAATATGAGTTCTCAAAATTTGGAATTAACAATTGGTTGGTTGTACCCAACCCTGATGAGTACCTATGGGGATCGCGGTAATGTAATTACTATAGAACGTCGCGCTCAGTGGCGGGGATACGATGTTAAAGTGTTACCCCTAGATCAAAATGCTACAGCCGCAGATATTAAAACTGTGGATGTAATTGTTGGTGGTGGTGCACAAGATCGTCAGCAAGAAATTGTCATGCGTGATTTGCAAGGTGCGAAAGCTGACGCGATGCGCGAAAAAATTGAAAATGGAACACCGGGAGTATTTACCTGTGGTTCCCCCCAATTACTAGGACATTATTATGAACCCGGATTAGGACAACGGATTGAAGGCTTGGGAATCCTCGATTTAGTTTCCGTGCATCCTGGTGATAATACTAAACGCTGTATTGGTAACTTGGTAATAGAAGTGACAGCTTCACGTCTGGCGCGAGATTTAAAAGAGATGACGGGTAGCACACCGTATTTAGTCGGCTTTGAAAATCACGGTGGACGCACCAAACTGGGAAAAGTGGAAGCTTTAGGGCGAGTGGTGTACGGTTTGGGAAATAATGGTGAAGATGGGACAGAAGGAGCATTTTATCAGAATGCGATCGCTACTTATTCCCACGGCCCTTTATTACCGAAAAATCCCTTTGTCGCCGATTGGTTAATTCAAACAGCATTGCGGCTAAAGTATCAGCAAGAAATTAGCTTAAAACCTTTTGACGATAGCCTCGCTGCACAAGCAAGAGAAGCGATGTTTAAGCGGTTGAAAGTGAGTTTACCTGCTGCGGCTGCGGCGAAAGTTTAATCTCAGTTCGCTGATTAAACCTCTCCCCGTGTCGGGGAGAGGTTTGGAGAGGGGTCAAATTTGACATCAAGCAAGAGGGCAAAGTATGACTCAAGCCTTAACCAAACAAGTAACATTTGATGAATTTATCGCCTGGTATCCCGAATCTTCAGACAGGCATTATGAACTACATGATGGGGTAATTGTTGAAATGCCTAAGCCAACAGGGAAGCACTCAGAGATAGCTGGGTTTATAAATGGTTCTTTGTTTATTGAAATCACCCGTCTGTCCATCCCTTGCTTTATCCCTAAAGAATGCGTCATCAAGTCAGTTAACACTGATTCAGGTTATGAACCAGATGTCATCGTTCTTGATAGACAAGCTGTTAGGGATGAACCTCGTTGGAAAAAAGAATCTATCATTACGCGGGGTAGTTCTGTCAAGTTGGTTGTAGAAGTTGTTTCAACCAACTGGAGTGATGATTATGCTTTAAAGCTAGAAGATTACGAGTCTTTGGGCATTCCTGAATATTGGATTATAGACTATCTAGGTTTAGGTGGTAGGCGCTTTATTGGCAATCCTAAACAACCAACAATCTCAATTTACCAACTAATTGAAGGTGAGTATCAAGTTAGGCAATTTAGAGGAAATGATCGCATTCAATCACCAGCATTCCCAGATTTGAATTTAACTGCTGAACAGATTTTTCGGGCTGGAGAAGTTGCGTAATTATAGGTGGTTAAGATTTAAATTCTTATCTGACTTTAAAGCAAGAGGAAAATATGACTCAAACCTTACGCAAACTAGTAACATTTGATGAATTTATCGCTTGGTATCCAGAAAGCTCACAACGACGCTATGAATTGCATGACGGAGTAATTGTAGAAATGGCTCCTTCTACAGGTGATCATGAACAGATTGTTGGATTTTTAGTTGGGGAAATAGTTACAGAATACAAACGTTTAAAACTACCTTATTTCATCCCCAAAACAGCATTCGTTAAACCGAATCAGAGCGAAGCAGCTTACTCACCAGATGTACTGTTGTTGAATAACTCTAATTTAGTAAATGAACCTCTGTGGAAAAAAGAATCTACTGTAAGCCAAGCGGCATCAATTCCTTTAGTAATTGAGGTGGTAAGTACCAACTGGCGCGACGACTATTTTACCAAAGCAGGTAAATATGAAGAGGTTGGAATACCTGAATACTGGATTGTAGACTATTTAGGTTTAGGTGGTAGGCGGTTTATTGGCAATCCGAAACAACCAACTATCTCGATTTACCAATTAATTGAAGGTGAGTATCAAGTTAGGCAATTTAGGGGGAATGACCGCATTCACTCGCTAGTGTTCCCAGATTTGAATTTAACTGCTGAACAGATTTTTCGGGCTGGAGAAGTCGCGTAAAAAACGGCTAAAGAAGTAAAAGAACCATCAAAGACTCGTCCACGAGTATCAAAGACTCGTCCGCGAGTATCAAAGACTCATCCACGAGTATCAAAGACTCGTCCGCGAGTATTAAAGACTCATTCACGAGTATTAAAGACTCATCCGCGAGTATCAAAGACTCATTCACGAGTGTCAAAGACTCATTCACGAGTATCAAAGACTCATTAACGGAGTTCCGAGACTCATTAATGAGTATCAAAGACTCGTTGACAAGCCAATCTGAACCATTGGGAATGATAAATTATTTTTAGATTCAGTAAAAATTATTAGCACTCGTGTAGTGATACACAGAATAGTAAATTGCTTCGATATCTTGCAGCATTCCTAATTAACACCCACCTTTGCTTGCAACTCGAATTTCCTTTCTCATAGCCAAAGTCCATTCAATGTGGATAAAACCCAAGTCTGGAAAGAATTTAGACCTCTTAAGAAGACTTTCACTATCAGCCATAGGTTTCTAACCTGTGGCGGTTGTTGGGATTAGTGCAAAATATTAGTGATTGCGAAATTGTCCAGCGAATCAGGGGCATTACATATAATTTTCATTAACAGGTGAACCTCTGTATGGCAAACACGCCTCAACGTTTCCTTGAAAAAATCCGAGAAGCGAAAGAGAAAAAGCTTAAAGAATTAAATTTAGGCAATTATTTGGGTACTAATAGCAAGGAAAAATTAACTAAGATTCCTGCTGAGGTGTTTGATCTGGAATGGTTAGAGGTTTTGAATTTAAGTTACAACTCCATAAAGACGCTGCCAGAAGCGATCGCCCGCCTGCAACAACTTACTTCCCTGTATTTAAGCCACAACTCCATAAAGACGCTGCCAGAAGCGACCGCCCGCCTGCAACAACTTACTTCCCTGGATTTAAGCCACAACTCCATAAAGACGCTGCCAGAAGCGACCGCCCACCTGCAACAACTCACTTCCCTGGATTTAAGCCACAACCAATTAACAATGCTGCCAGAAGCGATCACCCGCCTGCAACAACTCACTTCCCTGTATTTAAGCGGCAACGCATTAACGACGCTACCAGAAGCAATCGCCCGCCTGCAACAACTCACTTCCCTGAATTTAAGCTTCAACCAATTAACGACGCTGCCAGAAGTGCTCGCCCACCTGCAACAACTCACTTCTCTGTATTTAAGCGGCAACGGATTAACGACGCTGCCAGAAGCGACTGCCCGCCTACAAAAACTTACTTCCCTGGATTTAAGCTTCAACGAATTAACGACGCTGCCAGAAGTGCTCGCCCGCCTACAACAACTCACTTCCCTGGATTTAAGCCACAACGAATTAACGACACTGCCAGAAGTGCTCGCCCGCCTACAACAACTCACTTCCCTGTATTTAAGCGGCAACGAATTAACGACGCTGCCAGAAGCGATCGCCCACCTGCAACAACTCACTTCCCTCTCTTTAAGCAACAACCAATTAACGATGCTGCCAGAAGCGATCGCCCGCCTGCAACAACTCACTTCCCTGGATTTAAGGGACAATCCTATCGAAAAGCCACCGCCAGAAGTTGTTAAAAAAGGTATTAAGGCGATTAAGGATTATCTTCGACAAATACAAGTAGAAGGTACAGATTATCTGTATGAAGCAAAGTTACTAATTGTCGGCGAAGGAGGCGCAGGGAAAACAACACTGGCTAAGAAAATTGAAGACCAAAATTATCAACTCCGAGAGGAAGACTCTACGAGGGGAATTAAGGTGATCCAGTGGGGTTTCCCAATGGAAAATGGGCGAGAATTTCGAGTCAACATTTGGGACTTTGGTGGACAAGAAATTTACCATGCTACTCACCAGTTTTTCCTCACCAAGCGTTCTCTCTACGTTTTAGTCGCAGATACCCGCAAGGAAGACACAGATTTTTATTACTGGCTAAATGTAGTTGAACTATTGAGCGATAACAGTCCACTGCTAATTATCAAAAATGAGAAGCAAAACCGCCACCGGGAAATTAATGAACGCGAGTTACGGGGGCAGTTTACTAATTTGAAGGAGACTTTACCAACAAACCTTGCTACCAACAGGGGTTTAGAACAAGTTTTAGAACAAGTCAAGCATTACGTTAAAAGTCTGCCCCATATTGGCAGTCCCCTCCCAAAAACCTGGGTTAGAGTCCGGGAAGCTTTGGAGAGTGACAAACGCAATTACATCGGCTTGGATGAATACCTGAACATCTGCCAAAAAAATGGGTTCACCCAAAGAAATGATAAGTTGCAACTTAGTGGCTATCTGCACGACTTGGGAGTATGCTTGCACTTCCAGGAAGACCCACTTTTAAATAAGACCGTCATCCTCAAACCCAAGTGGGGAACTGATGCAGTCTACAAAGTGCTGGATAATGAAAAGGTGATTAGCAATCTAGGCAGTTTCACCCGGTCTGACTTGGCAAACATCTGGTGTGAAGACGAATACGCCACAATGCATGATGAACTATTGCGGCTGATGATCAACTTCAAGCTGTGCTACGAAATTCCTAGAAGCCAAGGAAAGTATATTGCCCCACAACTGCTATCTGCTAATCAACCGTCTTATAACTGGGATGAAACCAACAACCTGATTCTGCGTTACACTTACGACTTCATGCCCAAGGGCATCATCAGCCAATTCATAGTTGCCATCCATGAGTTGATAAATGAACAAAAATGTGTGTGGAAAAGCGGCGTCGTTCTCAGCAAAGACCAGACGGAGGCGGAGGTGATTGAATATTACGGTAAGCGGGAGATTAAGATTCGAGTCTCAGGTCGTCACAAAAGAGATTTGATGACCATAATTACACATGAACTCGATAAAATTCATAACTCTTATAAGCGACTAAAGTACAACAAGTTAATTCCCTGTAATTGCAACACCTGCAAAGATAGCCAAGAGCCACACTTTTACCCCTTTGAGATATTGCGACAGTTTGTAGCTGATAAGCAAGAACGCATTCAATGTCAAAAAAGCTATCAAATGATTGATGTCTTGGGTTTAATTGATGATGTGATGGATAGGTATAAAGAGAGGTTGCTTGTAGAGCAGTTAGGGGTTGAAGTTTTCATCAGCTATAGTCATCAAGATCAGGAATGGCTTACCAAACTTCAGAAACACCTCAAACCAATAATTCGCAACCAAAATCTGCTTGTGTGGGACGATACCAAAATCCAAGCTGGTGCTGAGTGGAGTAAAGAAATTGAAAATGCTTTAGCAGCAGCAAAAGTAGCAGTATTGTTGGTTAGCCCTAACTTTCTAGCATCAGACTTTATTCACGAGAATGAGTTACCCCCATTATTGAATGCGGCACAAGGCAAAGGACTGACGATTATTTGGATACCGTTGAGTTCTAGCAGCTATGAAGAAACAGAAATTGAAAAATATCAATCAGCGCACCCTCCCAATCAACCTTTAGACAGCCTGGACGTATCAGAAGAGAATAAAGCTTGGGTGAATATCTGTAAGAAGATCAAAGCAGCAGCAATCCCTTAGTAAAAGATAAAAAAGGTTTTCTCTCAGTAGTGATGTGTGAAAATGGTGTCTTTGCTCTTAGATGCAAGGTTTGTCTTGATTAGGGATGCTGAAAGCAAAGTTTTTTGGTGTGCAAGCGATCGCACCACCCCAACATATTACTCTTCTTCACCTTTCTCCTGAAGGAGCGATCGCCAATCTTCAATCGCCTTCTCCGTCCACAGCCAATTTTTAGCTAATTTATCTACCTGGAAATTGACTGGATCAGACTTGAGAACCATTTGCCGCAACTTGATCGCTTCATTCAAATATTGTGTCTGCTTACCACTAGATTGACTCAGTGCAGATTTATACAGTCCCAGAGCTAAACCAGCATAAGAAGTTAAAGCATCTTGAGGGACTGCCGTATTTGTAGATGTTTCGCCGCTAGAGTCTGTATTCTGCTCTTTGAGAGCTAAATTCAAAGCCTTGAACCAAGAATCATTGGCTCGATTTAGATTGCCTTCTGTGTAGTAGGCAAATCCCAAGGCGTTATTATACAAAAGCGATTCGGGTTTAGCTTTTGCAGCAGTTTCCCAGTAACGGCGGGCATCATCGACGCTATAGTTATTGTCTCCAGTTTGGATAGACTGCCACGCTAATCGTCCCTTGTAAAAGTTGACAGATGGATCGTCAGCTTGTTGATTTGGAATTAGTTTCAGGGCAGTGTCAGCCGCAGCCACTGCGCCACGATTAAGTAGTTCTTCTACAGCTAATAACCCACCTTGTAAGTCCCCCTGGCTCAATTTTTCCGTAGCGGTGGCGGTGACAATACCAGTGGTTGCTATTTCTAAATCGATGTTTGGCTGCTTTTGGATAGGTAGAGACTGGGTAGGAATTCCTGGGATGTTAGGCAGAGTTGCCTGCTGGGATCGATTTTGCCACCACCAATTTAAAGCGATCGCAGCTGCTAACGCACTGATTGCTACAATACCCAAAATCGGCCACAGCTGGCGGCGACGAGTACGAGGTCTTAGTGGGGCTGGTTGCGATGCCTGCGGCGGGCTATGCCTACGCGAAAAATCAGAATTTTGCCAATTTCCTTCAAGGTTCCCAGTAATTGGAGGTGGCGGTGCTGGGATTTCTCCCCACAAATCTCCTTCCTCTTCCAGAGAAGTCATTCCCTCTGAAACCTGTCCTTGGTGAAGATTATTGTCTGGAATTTGTTGATCTAGTTCAGTTGCAGTTTTTTGGTTATCTAGCTGACGAAACAAATCCGAAACGATCGCAGAATCTTCCTCATAACTTGGGTCATCATACTCAATTTCATCAACTAGATCGCCCCAAGTATCTTCGCCTAGCCAGTCTAACCCTGAAGGGTCACGCGCCAAACCAGAAGGAATCATTTCCTCCATTCCTAAATGCATCTCGCTATCATCTGCCATAGCAGAGTACATTGTGGAAGTTATCCCTAAAGGCGAATTATACTGCTTGGGCGACTCCGCACTTTCGGATATTTCCGTTTCCTGGCTCAAGAAACCGTCAAATTCTGGCTGGAGATATAAAATCGGTAATGCCCAGTACATCTGGTGAGAACCATAGGCAGAAATTAATCCTTGGCGTACCCGACTGACGCACAAATCTACTGGATATCCCTGACTCAAGTTGCGGTAAAACAATTGTGTGAGTGTCAACGCCACTTCATCAGGAATCCGTTCTGACATAGCCAAGACGCTTCTAATTCCGCGCTTCACCAAACTTTCTGCCAAGTTTCGTTCGCCAGTATCTCCAGAGGGATCGGATGCAGCTGTGTACGCCCCCAAGCAGGAGTTAAACACTGCCATTTGGATGTTATTGTTGACGAGCAAACCTGCCAGATCGTCCCCAGTCAAGATTTCTGTTAAGCCAGTTCTGCGACTAGCAAGATAAATTTCTCCACCATTGGAGCCTAAGTTACTATGACCAGAGTAGTGTAAAACGTTGTATCTGCCCTGTTCTAGAGCTTGCGTAAGTTCTTCCCGTCCTGGTTGATCTAACACAGTCAGTTCAATTTGGGGAAAATGATTGCTACCTTCAGCAAGTCGTGGTAGTTGACGGTGAAGTTCTGCTTGCAGTTTGATAGCTTCTTGTTTCTGTAAGTCAAGACGGACTTGATCTGAGGGGGAAGCAATTACCATCAATACTTTCACACTACCTTGTTGTAGTGGTGTGGGCATATTTTGCGATCGCAAAGGCGAAGCCCCCAAAATTCCACTTTGGAAGCGAGAAAAAGCGACATAAGGCCCAGTAGCCAGCGGGCGATCGCCTGCGTGCATCACTTCCCAAGGCAGACGAGCTAATCTAGTGTCTTTTAGCCCCAAGCGTAAGCGTAGTACTTGTTGGTGGTTTTGGGCAATACCTTGAGCAGTAATCCAACTATCTCTGAGAGTGCCTTGAAATAGGGCGTTATAAAATTGTTGACCCAAAGCTACCAAATTAACAGAGTTTCTGGCAATATCGCTTTCATGCCCGCCAGAAGCGAATGGATCTCCTTGCAACACCGACTTCAACGGATCATTCATCAAATGCCCAGCAGCCATCAACCAATCAACTATTGGCCAAGTCACCAATTCTTCTGCCAATGGTACCCCAGGCGCGACTTGTTCCGTCCGCACCAAGTAGTCATTTTGCCCTACAGGAGTTACCGAAATGTGGAATTCCTGGGTCACAGCTTCTCCTGTCCGCCTCCTAAATCTGGTTTGAAACGCGAAAGTTTCAAGTCGATTTTTCGCTCCCTCTGATAACTTAGATGCATCCCACCCCTGAATGTTTCTGATTCTAGTTGTTTTGCTTTTTCTGCCTTTACAACTTTATCCGGATCGGATTACTTGGAACTAGAACACTTAATTGGTAGATGCACCTTGATCTTCAACTCCCCTAGTTGGCTAACACCCACTAGGGGTTTTTTTCAATTTTGGCAAACAACAGCAACTTATGACGCAGATATTCTCTACCAAAAAATAGTGCTTAACCCTAGAATACTTGATTACTAGATGGATGTACCTTGATCTTTAACTCCCCTAATTCATTTCATATCTACTAGAGTTTTGTTGGCACACAACAATAATCAACCTTCTAGTAAATTTATCCGGAGCATGGTGGTTAAACCTAGAACATTTAATTGGTAGATGCACCCTGATAACTAGCTCCCCTGGTTGGCTAACACCGACTGGGGGGTTTTTTATGAAGGAAGTAAGCATAAAAACGCACTGAAAACCTGAATCCTAGCTACCGCTAACATTAATTGACCAACTTTCCTTAAAAGAGAGATAAAAGCGCCCTTTTTAAGGGGTTAGCGAATCTCTTATGCATAAGTCCTAAAGCCACAATCATTTCTAACACACCCATTTTTCAGGCAGCGCACCGATAATTTAATTGGTAGGTCTGTACTGATAACTAACTCCTCTGGTTGGCAAACGCCCGCTGAGGTTTTATTGGGTAAGCAAATACTAACAATTTCAACCTCTGCTAATTTATCCGGTAGAGACCCATTTACTTTAGAAAAGATTACTGGTAGATGCACCCTGATAACTAACTCCCCTGGTTGGCTAACACCCACTGGGGGTTTTTTATAGTTAGTAGGCATAGCCAGTTGTAGATGTCGCCATCAACCCTGATTTTGACCATTTTCTCCGGAGGATACTGGCTATCCCTAGAAAAGATTACTGGTAGATGCACCCTGATAACTAACTCCCCTAGTAGACTAACATCATCTGGGGGTTTTTTATTTAAAAAAATAACTGACTTTTGTACAAATTTATCCGGAGTATGGTGTTCACCCTGAGAATATTTAATTGGTAGATGCACCCTGATAACTAACTCCCCTAGTAGACTAACATCATCTGGGGGTTTTTTATTTAAAAAAATAACTGACTTTTGTACAAATTTATCCGGAGTATGGTGTTCACCCTGAGAATATTTAATTGGTAGATGCACCCTGATAACTAACTCCCCTAGTAG
>NZ_WBKL01000206.1:0-208 GCF_015714705.1 Nostoc sp. NZL
GGGATGAGGGGAAACCTCATAAATAAATGTATTGGCTTTGAGATAACTACGCGTTATTTATCGTCGCACTTTTCGCGACGCTCGATGACTCGCTAACGCTGCGCTATCAAAATAAATATTTTTTCCTTAAGCATAAATACATCTATTAGCTCGTAACCCTATACTGCTCGGTAATTCCAGCATCTTCTTCCCCCTGCCCCCTGCCCCC
>NZ_WBKL01000028.1:0-69581 GCF_015714705.1 Nostoc sp. NZL
ATATTAATCAAGTTCGTGTAGATTGGCGTTTTCGTACAGAAGATGCCAGAGTTAAGCTGTCAAAGATTTATCCAACCCCGCAAAATTAATGGGACAGACCACTAGTGGTCTGTCTCATTAAATATGATCGGTAAACTCATTCTTAATTTTTCTTCCTTTGCGCCCTTTGCGTCCTTTGCGGTTCGTTTCTCAACCCCCTCAAAATTAATGGGACAGACCACTAGTACAGCACGGCGCAAATAAACCACCCATCTGAAATATCTGAAATCCTTGCAAAAACGAATTACGAATTACTCGCAGCGGTACTAGTACTATTTTAGATTTTGGATTTTAAATTTCTATGAACCCACACCAACTACAAGAATCATCTGCTCAGTCTAGCCAGTCTGGTTTTACGATCATTGAGTCGCTGGTGGCAATCCTCGTGGTTAGCGTTTTGCTGGTTGCGATCGCACCTGTCCTAGTCATCTCAACCGCAACTCGTGTGCAAGCTAGACGCATAGAATTGGCAACAGGAGCGGCTAAAGCCTTCGTTGATGCTATTAAGTCTAAAACAATTTCAGAAACTCAAGTATCAAATGTAACTTCTTTACTTGCTAGCGAAAATGCCCCTACAGTCACAACTAATTTGTATTGCTTTCACAAAGATGGAAAAATCACTCCCCCAACTGAGTGTACAACGTACAAAACAAACACCAGCCCAGTGCAGTTTTACATTCAGGCTTTTGGTAAATCAGATGTAACTATCAGTACGAGTACCGCTCAAATCGATAGAGGTCAAGGCTATAGTTTGGGAATTCGGGTGTATCGTTCAGATGCAGAGTTTGGCTCTCTCAAGAAAACTTCTGATGACAATGGCAACCAAAAAACAACAGCAACGTTCACTGGGGGATTAGGCGATCGCAAAGCACCACTAGTAGAAATGACAACTGAAATTGTTAGGGGTCAAAGCTCCTATAGCGCTTTATGCGGAAGGCTTGGTGGTTGTCAATAATTAACCCAGCAAACATAAATAATTTTATGACTAAGTATCCGTCACTAAGGAGAAATGTAGCAAGATGAATATATTGAGGTGGCTGTTAAGTACTCAGCTAAAACTCTCTCACAAGCAAAACAAAAATAGTGGCTTCACGCTGATTGAATTACTAGTAGCTATGATCATTGCATTCCTGGTAATTACGCCGTTACTAGGTTTTATGATCAGCGTTTTAAACACTGACCGCCAGGAACAAGCCAAAGCCAACTCTGAGCAAGAAATTAGAGCAGCACTAGATTATATTACTCGCGATCTCCAACAAGCACTATATATATACGATGATGTAGGTATAGCAGCTATCAACTCCCAGATCCGTCCGGTAACAGATGGTGTTCCAATTCTAGTATTTTGGAAGCGAGAATTTACCAAAGACGCTGTTCAAAGTACAAATACTGCCGGTGAATCTCAAACAGATGATTCTTTTGTATATTCATTGGTAGCTTACTATTTAATTAAAGACGATAATACTAACTGGTCTCAAGCTGCCCGCATCGCCAGATGGGAAATTAAAGATGGGGTTACAAATAGTAGTGGTATTACTTGTACTGGATTTACTGAAAAATATAGACCAGGGTATTGTCCAGATAAAGGTTTTAAGCCTTTTGATTTATCACAAAAGGGTATAACATTACAAGCAAAAATGAATAGTTGGACAAATAGTTTGGCAACAGGGGACACTTACGGACAAGGACAAGTTCCCGTAGTTTTGGTTGATTTTATAGATCAAACAACAACAGTACCAGTACAGGGAGCGCCAGCAGTGACATGCTCTAATGGCTTTAGACAAATTCCAGCAGCAACAGCAACCATTGTCAGAACAGGATTCTATGCTTGTGTAAATTCAGTTAGCGCAAATAATAGAAGTGCTGCTGAAGTTTATTTAAGAGGTAACGCACAAGCTCGCTTATTAGAAGATGAAACTAAAGTACGTTACGCAGAGAGTAAATCTAGTTATTTTCCGAGTGCAAACATTAAGGTTCAAGGAAGCAGCTTTATATTTAGCAAATAGCTTCTATCTTTGACAAAGATTAATAAAAGCAGGATAGTATGCAGAATATTCCTAGTTTAAAATTATTCGATTATTTTCAGTTACACAGCAAAAAAACAAAACAAAAGCAGCAATATTTAGTAAATCGACACTATAGCTACAATCGACATGATGCTGGTTTTAGCCTGATAGAATTAACAGTAGTACTGTTATTGGTAGCAATTTTAGCAGCGATCGCAGCTCCTGGTTGGGTTGCTTTTGTGAACCGACAGCAGCTAAATAAAGCTAATGACGCTGTTTTAGCTGCACTACAAGACGCACAGCGCGAAGCTAAAAAGCAAAAACTTAACTACAGTATCAGTTTTCGCAAAAATAGCACAACCAAAAATGTAGAGGTTGCTATTTATCGTACAGATACTGGAATCAGCACATGGAAACCTTTAGGAACGGATGTAGGAATTAGCTCTGATAAATTTATACTAGGTGCAAATCTCAGTGGCGAAAACACTGTCAATTCTACTGATTCTACTGTACAGTACCCTCCTTCAAGTACGCCAACAAAAATTACCTTTGACTATATGGGGGCTTTACCAACTTCATACTTTGGGACAGGAACAGAGCCACCTGGGTTAAAAATAGTCGTAGCTATACCAACTGCTACAAATTCTACATCTGCCAGTAGCGTCAAGCGATGCGTCATTGTGAAAACTCTCTTAGGCTCAATGATGACAGCAAAAGACTCCCAATGTAACTAAGTAATTTTCATAGCCTAAATTTATAAAAATAAGCAATAATACTGAGCATAAAACTGCACATTGATAGCAAAATTGAAACATCATATGCAGTTTTAATGTTTGATATATTTATTTAAGAGCCATTGATAAATTAGCCCTCGGCTTAATATATAAAAAGCGTCCTAATCAAAATATACCTTTTGACAAATGACTGAAAACCTTGACTTTACTGTAGCTATCCCAACTTACAACGGTGAAAGTCGTTTGTCTGAACTACTAGAGCGACTACAAAACCAACTTTATACGGAAAATTTATCTTGGGAAATTATAGTTGTAGACAATAACAGCACTGATAATACAGCTAAAGTTGTTCAAGCATATCAAAAAAATTGGCAATATCCTTACCCTTTAAAATATTGCTTTGAACCAAAACAAGGTGCAGCGTATGCTCGAAAAAGGGCAGTTGCAGAAGCTAAAGGTAGATTCATAGGTTTTCTAGATGATGACAACTACCCATTATCCAATTGGGTATCCGCAGCTTATGCTTTTGGTGAAAAATATCCTCAAGCGGGAGCTTATGGCAGCCAAATTCACCCAGATTGGGAAGTAGAACCACCAGAAAACTTTCAGCGAATTGCTCCCTTTTTGGCAATTACAGAACGGGGTAATTTACCGCTGTTATATGAAGCAGCTAAAAAAATACTGCCACCTTCTGCTGGACTTGTTATCCGTAGAAAAGCTTGGTTAGAAAGTGTACCAGAACAGTGTATTTTAACTGGTAGAGTTAAAGGTAATATGCTCACCAGTGAAGACTTAGAAATGTTGTCTTATATCCAAAAGGCAGGATGGGAAATTTGGTATAACCCAGAAATGGAGATTTATCACAAAATACCCAGTTCCCGATTACAAAAAGACTATTTAATTCCATTTTTTAGAGGTATTGGACTTAGCCGTTATGTAACTAGAATGGTAAATGTCAAACATGTGTATAGACCAGTTGTTCTTTTAGCTTATATGATAAATGACTTGCGTAAAATTGCTTTACACTTGGTCAAATATCGGACTATTTTGAAAACTGATTTAGTCGCTGCTTGTGAGATGCAACTGTTTGTAAGTAGCCTGATTAGTCCTTTTTATCTGTGGAAAAATGGTTATTTAACTAAAAAATCTAATTAGAAAATCAATATATGAATGAAATATTTAAAAATATAGATTTTACTGTGGCTATTCCTACATATAATGGTGCAAAACGGCTGCCTAAAGTTTTAGATTTACTCTTTAATCAGACGGGGCTAAAAAATATAAATTGGGAAATAGTTATTATTGATAATAATAGTAACGATAATACATATGAGGTAATCCAGGCTTATCAAAAAATAGGTAATAGAAATTTCTTGTTAAAATATTTCCTGGAAAAGCAACAGGGAATTGCCTTTGCAAGAATGCGGGCAATAAATGAAGCTAGAGGCGAGTTTATTGCATTTGTAGATGATGATAACCTACCAGCAAATGACTGGGTTTTACAGTCTTATACTTTCGGCAAAGAGCATCCTCAAGCTGGTGCTTGGAGTGGTCAAATTCACGGTAATTTTGAAGTAAGTCCCCCAAAGGATTTTACAAGAATTCAAGCATTTCTAGCTATTAGAGAACACGGAATAGAACCATATTTATTTGATGCAGATAATTTAAGACTTCCTCCGGGTGCTGCGCTAGTAGTCCGTAAGCAAGCTTGGTGTGAAAGTGTTCCAGAAGAATTGGTTTTTAAGGGAAGACTTAGTAAATTGATGGTTAGCGGAGATGATACAGAAGCTCTCTTATACTTACACAAAGCAGGTTGGGAAATTTGGTACAATCCTGCAATGCATATCGATCATCAAATTCCACATTGGCGGCTAGAAAAAGACTACTTACTAGTACTAGCACGTGGTTGTGGTCTATGTATTTTTCAGCTACGCTTGATCAATGCTAAAAATTGGCAAAAACCAATAGTTTTGGTTAAGACTATCTTGGGTAATTTACATCGCGTATTACAACATATTATTAAGTATCGAGGGCAATTAAAAAGTAATTTAATTGCACTTTTTGAAATTAATTTTTACTGGGCTAGTATGATGAGTCCTTTTTATTCTTTAAAATGGAAGCTAGACAAAATTTTAGAAAATACAACTATACAAAATGATTAATTCAAATTTCAATACAGTAAAGATTTCTGTAATCATCCCAGCTTATAATAGCGAAAAAACCATTAAAGAAACAATTCAATCTGTTTTAAACCAAACTTTTACTAATTTGGAGTTAATTATAATAAATGATGGTTCACAAGATTCCACTTTAGATGTTATTGCAGAAATTCAAGACTCACGAATAAAAGTATTTTCTTACCCTAATGCTGGCGGAAATATTAGTCGTAACCGAGGGCTAAACCTTGCTGTTGGAGAATTTGTTAGTTTTTTAGATGCGGATGATCTTTGGACACCTGATAAGCTTCAGTCTCAGTTAAAGGCTCTGGAAGAAAACGTTACTGCAAAAGTTGCTTATAGTTGGACTAATTATATTGATGAAAACAGTGAATTTGTCCTTTCTGGTACACACTTTACCGCCAATGGAGACGTTTATGAAAAGTTATTGGTAACAAACTTTTTAGAGAATGGCTCCAATCCGTTGATTCGTAGAGAGGCTTTAATCGAATTAAGCGGATTTGATGAATGTCTAAGTGCTGCTCAAGATTGGGATATGTGGCTACGATTAGCCTGTAAATTTGATTTTATATGTGTATCATCTGTACAAATCTTATACCGTATAAGTGCTAATTCAGTTTCTTCCAATCTTGTCAGACAAGAAAAAGCTTGCTTGCAGGTACTTGAGAGAGCATATAAAGAAAGACCTTTAGCAAAGCATACTTGGAATTTAAGTCTAACAAATTTATATAAATACCTGACATGTAAATCCCTACAAAAGCCATTTAACAGACAAAAGGGTTTAGCTGCGGCTAAATTTTTGTGGAATTATATCCTTAATGACTCTTTAAGATTGAAGCGTATAACTTTCACCTTCAAACTATTATTGAAAATTATCATAATTTTGCTAATGCCTGCGTTGCTTGATAGCATTACTAACGAGCGCAAAGTCAGAAGTCAAGAAACTGAAACATTGCTCACCAGCTAGATAGCTGAAAAATCACCAGAAGACAAAAATGAATATCCAGGTGCATTTACAGTCTCTAGTTAATGCAAAAAATCTTTTGAATAAGTCCTCTAGCAGTGGTTTTTCTCTACCAGAGTTGTTAATAGTTGTTCTATTAATTGGTATATTAGCCACGTTGGGAATACCCAACTGGTTCACTTTTGTGGAGACTCGCCGCCTCAACACTGCACAAAACGAGGTTTACTATGCAATGCGCCAAGCCCAAAGGCAAGCCACCAAAGAAAAAGTGACTTGGCAAACTAGTTTTCGTGAGCAAAATGGCATCCTTCAATGGGCAGTTCATCCTGCTACAGTAAATCCATCCAACGCTAACTGGAATAACTTAGATAACAATGTGCGTTTAGATGCGGAAACTACCTTACAAATCTCAAATGGCGTTAGGCAAATTAAATTTGATTACAGAGGTAATATTGTTTCGCTACCGCGAAGTATCACTATCTCCAGTCAGTATGGTGGTAAAGTTAAGCGTTGCGTCTATATCTCTACGATTTTAGGAGCAATGCGAATGGCAAAAGAGCACTCTACAGCAAACAATGAGGGTGATTATTGCTATTAAGATATTTGTAGTTTATTCAAATAAGGTATTGCGTGCTGAACTTACCAGCAAACCCAAAACAGCACTTGATTATTTTCACCCGCTATCCAGAACCAGGTAAGACAAAAACCCGATTGATACCTGCTTTGGGAACTGTTGGTGCTGCCAATCTTCAACGCCAGATGACTGAATATACAATATTTCAGGTTCAAGAATTGCAAAAAACCATTGCCATATCTGTGGAAGTGCGGTTTGCAGGTGGCGATTTGCAACTTATGCAAGACTGGCTGGGGTTGGATTTAGTTTACCAGTCTCAAGGTGAAGGGGATCTAGGTTCGCGGATGGCGCGATCGCTTTTCGATGCTTTTGAATCTGGAGCAGAAAAAGTAATTATCATCGGTACAGATTGTCCTGGAGTGAATACCCAGATTCTAGCCACAGCGTTTGAGAAGTTACACGCCTTTGACCTCGTACTTGGCCCTGCGATCGATGGTGGATATTACTTAATTGGTTTGCGTCAACCCATCCCGGAGTTATTCGTTAACATCGAGTGGGGAACTGCTCAAGTATTCCAAAAAACCGTGGACATTTCCCAGAAACTAAATTTATCACATGTGAACTTATCGCCTCTAGCTGATGTTGACCGACCGGAGGATCTGCCGATTTGGGAACAAGCCTTTGCAGGGGAGATGGAATAATCAGCGAGATGTAGTCTAAACTCCAGTAGAACGCTTGCTAAACCTAACGTCTAGGTTAATTTGACACGAATGGCAAGATGCCCACCGCACAAGAAGTAGTTGAGTATTTTTATTTGGAGATACTTAATAAGCCTTTTTCTACAGCCCCGCACTAGGTCAGTATTTTAAAACACTAGGAATTTCCTGAAGACACTGTACATAACAAATGCTACTGTGGCCTAGTTGAAAACCTAGAGGCAGATAGCCTTTACCAATATTGAATCTGCTTTATATTTGTACACAACAGTTACGGTCATGGGCACAATATTTAAGTAGCTTGAAATATGAAAATCACTCGTATTCACCGCCAGTTTGAAAAACTATGGTCAACCGTTTTGCTTCCGTAAGTACTGCCCTCACACTTAAGGTAGTTGGAATAATCTGCATTTTGTCGTTTCTTGTTGACTTTTTGATTCTATTGTTACCCTTTCAACCGACTGATCGGGTATGGCAAATTAACTTGGCAACAGCGCTAGTTGATCGAGGAATCGTTCCTTTAGTTGGTTTGGGGCTGCTGTTTGCTGCCTATTGGATTGATAGTGCTGATGCAGGAAGCGATCGCCCCCAAGGTATCGATTTAAGATTTCCCGCCGTGATCCTCTCAAGTATTTTAGGGTTGATGTTCTTGCTGATTTTTCCCCTGCACCTCAATAACGTCAATCAAGCTAAGACTCAAACACTCAACCGAATTACCCAAGAAGCAGATCAGGCAGAAACTCAACTGAATACTCGGTTATCGCAATTGCAAGCACAACTAAATACTGAGCAAGGAAAAGCTCAATTAGAGCAACTGCGAAACCAAACCAAAGCTCAGTTTAGTGAAATACTCAAAGATGATCAGAGATATAAGCAAGCACTTGAAAGCTCTCAAATTCCAGCAAATATAAAAGAGTTACTGAAGAAGGCTAAAACAGATCCTCAAGTACTTGACAAAGCTATCCAACAACAAACAGATATTCAAACGCTGCGAACTCAACAACTGAGCCAAGTTCGCCAGCGCAGAGACGAAGCAGAGAAACAAGCTAAAGATACTGCTTGGAAATCTGGACTGCGGATTGGGATTAGCAGTTTGCTGTTGTCCATTGGTTACATTATCATCGGCTGGACAGGCTTAAAAGGTAGAGGTGCTATACAAGGTGGTAAACCTAGAGCTACCGCACGTTAATGCACTATCGGTATGGCAGTAGGACGTATCCAATAATTATTGATGGCTTATACTGCCATACGCCTAATAGCTAATAACAATAAAAAGGCAATTATCACTGACTAAAATCGCTATAAAACTTGGGTAATGTTCTCAATTTACATACTGACATATAACGAAGAGTTAGATATTGCTGCTTGTATCGAATCGGCGATGCTATCGGATGACATCATTGTTGTGGATTCGTGCAGTAGCGATCGCACTGTAGAAATTGCCAGTCGCTATCCCATTCGCGTCGTCCAACACGCTTTTGAAAGCCACGGACGCCAACGCACCTGGATGTTAGAGTCTATCCCCCGGAAGCACGAATGGGTTTACATTCTCGAAGCTGACGAGCGCATGACACCAGAACTGTTCGCGGAATGCGAAAAGGCCAGTCAGAATCCAGACTACATCGGCTACTACGTGGCTGAACGTGTCATGTTCATGAATCGCTGGATTCGTTACAGCACACAGTATCCCCGTTACCAAATGCGCCTCTTCCGCCACGGTAAAGTCTGGTTTACAGACTACGGCCATACTGAACGGGAAGTTTGTGAGGGTGCAACTAGCTTTTTAAAAGAAACATACCCACACTACACTTGTAGCAAAGGCTTGAGCCGCTGGATTGACAAGCATAACCGTTATTCTACAGATGAAGCTCAAGAAACGCTGTATCAACTAGAACAGGGAAACGTAAACTGGCGAGATTTATTTTTTGGCAAATCGGAAGTCGAAAAACGCCGCGCCCTAAAAGATTTGTCTTTGCGTTTACCCGCCAGACCGTTGCTACGGTTTGTATATATGTATTTTATATTAGGCGGCTGTTTAGATGGACACGCTGGACTTGCTTGGTGTACATTGCAGGCATTCTACGAATATCTGATTTTGCTCAAAGTTTGGGAAATGAAGTATCTACCAAAACCCAATTTAGACGCAACAGCAATTCTGGCGCAAGAGAGTACACAACAGTTGCAGTGTGCGGATTCTGAAACTACACAGGTTGATGTCGCGTAAAGGCGACTGGAGATTAGAAGCAGCGATCGGTTACGGCTGACTGGTACGCGATCGCAAAATCAGAATTCAGAGGGACGCACAGCTAGCTATGCGTCCTTATCGCGTTTTCCACCTAAACGAGAACTAGCATAATAAATTAATATTTTTAACAGAACATTTTCATAAAAGCCGCTCTTGCTCAAATGTGAATGACTGACAGATAAAATAATTCCTTAGTTTACCTGCTGGTACTTTCACAATCATGAGCAGCTTTTGATTGAGCGCGGTAGATTAGTAATACCTAAGGGCTTGCAACAATCATTTACAAGTCTTACAAAGAAAAGTAACATCTTCTGGAAATAACCAGCCGCTATCGGATTGGTTGATGTCTATGTGTATGCTTGTAGGAAAATAGCTGATTTCCAGCAACAAGTACGTGTTTTTGCGGCAGCAGCCCAGCTGCTAGCTTCTTGGACAGTTAAGTAACTTGCGGTAGAAGCTGCTTCAAGTAAAGCCTTTGCTATTTGATGAATTTGCTGGTATGGATACCAATAACAAAAGTTCCTCTAGCTTAAAACAGGAGAATCGGGGCTTGGTAATCGATCGCCTAAAACAGGACTTAAAAAACGACCTGATTGCTGGTTTGTTGGTAGTAATTCCCCTAGCAACCACTATCTGGCTGACAATTACCATTGCTAATTGGGTAATCAACTTCCTCACCCAAATACCCAAACAACTGAATCCCTTTGATGGCTTAAACCCAATTTTAGTAAATTTACTGAATTTACTAGTAGGATTGGCTGTGCCGCTACTAAGCATCTTGTTAATGGGCTTGATGGCTCGCAATATTGCTGGGCGGTGGTTGTTAGATTTTGGTGAGCGGTTATTACAGGCAATTCCTTTAGCGGGACAGGTATACAAAACTCTCAAACAGCTTTTAGAAACCATACTAAAGGATTCTAATGGCAAGTTTCGCCGGGTAATTTTGGTAGAGTATCCCCGTCGAGGAATTTGGGCGATCGCCTTTGTCACTGGTGCAATCAGCAGTGATATCCAAGCCCAGATCTCTCGCCCCGTGCTAAGTGTTTTTATCCCTACTACCCCGAATCCGACTACCGGATGGTACGCAATAGTTCCTGAAGACGAGGTAGTGAACCTCTCCATCTCGATTGAAGATGCCTTTAAAATAGTTGTATCAGGTGGCATTGTCGCCCCCAATACGCCCTTGCTTTTCCCCGAATCCACACTAGAAGTAAAACACGACGAAATCAAGCCGCAGATTATTCCCGTTGAAGAAACGTGAATTATCCAAGTATGGTGTAAGCTCTCGCAATTCATCGGGAATAGGCAATAAAACTCCGTAGTTTTATTGGTCTTATATTCCCTCCTTTTGTCAGAAGTAGTGGTTCCCAAGACCCAAATCTTTCTCTTGCGACCTGTTTTTCGCTTACGGCATTTAAGTTCAATGTGTGGAATTTAACCAGAAAAAGAGTTCGTTTTCTCCATATCCTCTTGCAGGAGCAAAGAAAGTCAGAAGATAGTTTTAGTTAAAATCAATCTGGCAAAGTCACAAGTAAATGCGTAATGTTGTTGTTTGACTGTGCCAAAATTGATATGATTATAAATTTGT
Source organism: Nostoc sp. NZL (assembly GCF_015714705.1). Classification (NCBI taxonomy): domain Bacteria; kingdom Bacillati; phylum Cyanobacteriota; class Cyanophyceae; order Nostocales; family Nostocaceae; genus Nostoc; species Nostoc sp. NZL. The sequence continues at coordinate 11,044 of NZ_WBKL01000028.1, forward strand.
CCCGCCTAATTAATCAGTTCTCGCACAAGCACCCCTCAGTTTTATGCAACCTCGTAAACCCCAGCAAATTGCTCGTGAATTGGCGCTTTTAAGCCTTAGCCAATTGCCAGTCAACCCAAAGAAATTAGATAAATTGGAAGACGATCAACTAGTATCCAAGTTGGTGCTAGGAGCAGTACGCACTCTGACCTCAGAAGTGCAAGATACCCTCGATAATGCCGCAGGTGAACTGCAACGCAGCAACGAGCGCCTCTTAAGTAGCCAAACTCGGGCCTCCGATCTCAATACTGCCAGAACAATGCTTCAAGAAGCGATCGCCTGCACCCAGACAGCAATCAATCAGTTGGGTACCGCAGTTGATTTCCCAGTATTGATTCAGTTAGCTAATCAGGACAAGGGAGTTCGGAATTACGCTAAAGAGCTTGTGATTACCGTTAACGAAAATCGACACATTATAGATGAACTCATTTCTACTGCCTTAGTAGATTGGCAAGTAACTCGCTTGGCCCAAATTGACCGCGATATTTTGCAAATCGCTGTGGCAGAAATGAAGTTTTTAGGAGTTCCAGACAGTATCGCCATCAACGAAGCTGTGGAGCTAGCCAAACGCTACAGTGGAGACGATGGTCATCGGTTTATTAATGGTGTTTTGCGCCGAGTCACTGAGCAGAAAAAAACAGCATAAGTTAAGTCGACGTAAATAATTGTCCTTGGGATAAGGCAAAAGGCAAGAGGCAATAATAAGGGTTAAAACCCTTGTTCATTTTTCTTCAGATAGTTTGATTTTATTGTGCCAACTTACTTAGTACCACTTCGTAATTCCTATACTACCGTAGAGCAAAGTCTGTAGCCGCTTCTGCGGCTTTCTCCGAGCGGAATTTCTCCCTTGGTGCTAGCCTCTCTTTTTGGGAGAAGGGGAGACACTGCGCGAACGGAGGAAAGCTTCTGTTGTACCGATTCTTTTCAAACTGCGTTGAAAAGGTGAGGATAACCCGGAAGTTTTCACTCCAGGAAAAAGTGCAAAGTTAAATTAAACTCATAACTTATAACTCATAACTCATATAACAACTAAAACTGCTGCAATGGTTTTTAATTGGTTCCGTCGTCAATATAACGATTCCTCTGACACTCCCTCTGATAAGAAACAGGAAGAAACTCCTCCTGCACAAGAACCCCAAGCAGAGCCAGCCGAAACGCCAACATCAATAGATGAAACTGCACCAGACACAACGGCAGACTTGTTAGCGTTTGCTAAAGCTGCTTACAAAAATATTCAGCAAAAACAACAAGCCGAGGTAGTAGAAACCTTACCTGATGTAGCAGATACCTCAGCACTATCAGCACAACCTGAAACCGCAGAAACGACAATTGCGGAAATCACCGAACCAGAAACAACTGAGGAACCTGCTGGTACGACCGTAGAAACATCACAGCAAGAAGTTATCCAAGCAGCTACTGAGGAAGGAAGTACGGAAGATTCCTCAGTGGCAGCAATTGCTGAAGAGCCAGATGTAAAAAGCCCAGAACTAACGGGAATTGAAGTTGAACCAACACCCACCGAACCAATAGCTACGCCAGAGGCAACACAGCCAACAGCACCAGCCACCTTATCCTTCTTAGAACGGGCGGCGGCAGAACGGCAAGCCAAGTTGGAACAACTAATAGCTACTGCTATTGATGTCCCAGAACCGGAGGTAGTACAGCCAGTAGCTACAACCTCAGAGACAGGAGAGGAAATTCCCGGACTGGTATTTGATGATGGGTTTGTCTGGTCAGCGAAAGTTTTAGCAGCCCAAGGTAGAAATCCAGAAGACGTTTCTATTGAGGAGATTACTTGGCTGAAAAAGCTCCGGCAAGGGTTAGACAAAACTCGCCGTAGTATTCTCAACCAACTGAAGGCGATCGTTGGTCAAGGGCCGCTGAACCAAGCTGCTGTAACGGAAATTGAGGCATTGCTCCTGCAAGCTGATGTGGGTGTAGAGGCGACAGATTTTATTATCAATGCCTTACAGACAAAACTTCGAGAAGAAGTCACCGCACCAGAAGAAGCGATCGCTTACCTGAAAAAAATCCTTCGGGATATGCTGGATGCACCGAGCAAAACATCCCACAAAATTAGCTTTACCCCAGAAAAAGAAACCTTGAATATTTGGTTAATCACTGGGGTAAATGGTGCCGGTAAAACTACCACTATCGGCAAAATTGCCCACCTGGGACAAAAATCTGGTTATAAATGCTTGATTGGCGCAGCAGACACCTTCCGCGCCGCCGCCGTGGAACAGGTGAAGGTTTGGGGTAGTAGAAGTGGTGTAGAAGTAATTGCCAATCCTGGAAAAAATACAGATCCGGCAGCAGTTGTATTTGATGCGATCGCAGCCGCCCAAGCGCGGCAAACAGAATTACTTCTGGTAGATACAGCTGGACGACTGCAAAACAAGAAAAATTTAATGGATGAACTCAGCAAAATCCGGCGAATTATCGACAAAAAAGCCCCAAATGCTAATGTAGAATCTCTTTTGGTTCTAGATGCCACTTTAGGACAAAATGGACTGCGGCAAGCCGAAGTTTTCTCCCAAGCTGCCCAACTGAGTGGCGTTGTCTTAACCAAGCTAGATGGCACAGCCAAAGGCGGTGTTGCCCTTGCCGTTGTGCAACAGCTAGGTTTACCTATTCGCTTTATTGGTGCTGGCGAAGGAATTGAAGACCTGCGCCCCTTTTCTAGCTATGAATTTGTCGAAGCTCTCTTGAGTGGCTAATGAAAAAATTTGGGGTTATAAATTTTTCTTGACTACTGATAAGTTTAGGGATGACTGGTCTGCTATTATCACTTGAACTAATTAGAAACAAAATACTAGAAACAGATCAAGTCCTAAAATCATGAGTTTGTCACAACAAATAAGTGACTTTTGCTAAAATTTCAAGCTAATGCCCTTTTTTTACTCTCTAAATGGCATTTAGTTGCGACACACAAGAGCCAGGAAGCTTGCATCTTGCAGTAATGTAAAGGGCAAGCGAGACACTTACCCCCACAAATATAACTATAGCTGTAGGATGGATAGCAGTCTGAGCGGTGAATAGTGCTTTGGAGAGCCAACGGGGGTGAGTCCAGCACTAGGGGAGGAGTTTCCCTCCACAGTTTCTTAGTGTTGACTATGGCGATTTGTACCCCTGTGGGGAAGCAAGCTAGGCGGCATCTCTGAGAGGAGAAGCAACTGCGTTGGCGAGTAGGGAGATATGTACGTAATTTTATTTAATAGTAGGAGGACAAGCGTCAGCTATTTTACCAGCAGCGACATCAGGAAAAGGACAGCTTCCGATGATCATAACTTCGGAAAATCGTCCACTGTGGACTCAAAAAATGAATTGGTGTAAGTAAGCTGGTTCAACACTCCCAGGCATTTTCTCATATCATAGTTGCTGAAGTATCTACAATATTTTCTGTAGTAAATTAAGAGGTTTTAAGTCTGATATTTAAACAACAACACTTTTTCTAGCTTTTGACTTAAAGTTATTGGAGGATATTTTTTTAGATTTAATGTCATCTCTTCCATTCATAGTCTTACACTTACCAAATGAATCCCCCCTAAAATCCAATACAGTTCAGTTAAGCATTTCTTCGTTATTTTTCTTTGCGTCCCGTAGAAAAAAAGGCTGTAGCCTGTGGAAAGCCTCTTTGTGTCTATGTTATAAAAAATTGACTTTGATAAAGAGTTAAGTCCTAACCCAAGCTTATTGCCCTAAAATCAATGACGGGCTAATGGTTTAAATCTCTTGCCACGGACTCTAAAGATTAGGTTGTCTTACTTTTATCCCGTTTCAAGGGGTTTAAATTTTGCATATTCAGTAACTTAAAAATTCGCAAAACGATAAATTAAAAATGGAAAACCTCAATCTTGGCGATTATCCGGGTAATTATGGTATATAAATTAAGTATTTGAAGACTTATTTATATATTCTTAGGTTGGGTAATGGGTATAAGTCTGCTTTTTACCAAACTAAGCTACGATGTGAGCGTCTACAAAATTTTTCACTCAAAAGACTTCTAGTCTCCTAGTTGCCTCTGCCAAAAAAGTTATTCTGAAAGCGTTATGAATTATTCTTTTAATAAAGTATTTTTATTACTTTAGGGATATGCTTTGGTAATTAGGTTATGAAAAAATGAAAACCTTTCTGAACTATCACCGAAGCTAGTAATTTTTACGGGTTGTGTTTTGAATAAAAATACATGAATTTAAATTTTTAAGATTCAATCAAAAAGACAAAAAACAAATAAAATACTTATAAAACTTGCCTGTTACGTCTTTATACTCTTGCTAAAGTGACAAGTCTTGTCTAAATATGGTTTAGCAATGCCAAAGCCAAAAGATTTATAAGTAATCTGAAATTTACCAATATAAAGTGCAATAGTACCTGTGCCTGTGTCTCAACTGCCCTCTCAACCCACTGACAACAATACTAGTGCCGCGACAGATGTCACACCAGTCGTGGCACTCAAAGAACTCGTGGCAAGGTTGCACCGGGAACAGAACAAAATTCAAGATTTGCTAAGTTCTTTAGGCTTTGCCCTGAGAAGTTTCAATAATTTGAATCAGTTTTTGGAACTGATCCCACTGATGGCAACAAGAGTGACAGATGCAGACGGCAGCGCTCTGTTTCTCTACAAACCTAATGGTCAAGTCAGGTTAGAGCAGTTACATTGGCAAGATAGTGGTCAGCGAAAGAATATCCGTAAAGCGCTAGAAATAGCTAGTAGTCAAATCACGCTTCTACCCAATAATGCCCCTCTAGCGAATGCCACGGGGATTTTGGATGACCAGATGCATCGCTATCTGGGGCCTGATGTGCAAATCTTTGGTACGGCAATTCTAGTGAAGCATACAGAACGGGGATGGCTCTACGTCTTGAGCCGTGATCCAGAATATAGTTGGACAGAAACTAGGCAAAAGTTAGTTAGGTTAGTAGCAGACCAAACAGCGGTAGCAATCGAAAACGATGAACTAGCCGTAGAACTAAGAAAAAAAGAACGCCTAGACCAAGAACTAGAAATTGGTGCAGAAATTCAACGGCGACTTCTACCACGTCAATGCCCCACAATCCCTGGTGCAGTACTTGCGGCACGCTGTAAACCTGCCAATCGGGTTGGCGGAGACTACTACGACTTTATTGCTACCAATCACAATAAGATTCAGCCCAAGGCCAAAAGCGGTACGGAAACTAGTCGCTGGGGTTTGGTTATTGGAGATGTCATGGGCAAAGGTGTCCCCGCTGGGCTGATTATGACGATGATGCGGGGAATGCTACGAGGAGAAGTGCTACATGGTAATTCCCCAGCCGGAATTCTGCAAAACTTAAATAGAGTTATGTATGCGGATTTGGAAAATTCCCACCGCTTTGTAACGCTATTTTACTCAGAATATAATCCCCATACCCGAATTTTGTCTTATAGCAATGCGGCACACAATCCTCCCTTATGGTGGCACGCAGCCACGAAAACTGTCAGCCGTTTAGATACTCTAGGAATGTTAATCGGTTTGGATGCCAACAGCCAATATGAAGATGCACAGGCACAGTTAGAGCCTGGGGATACAATTATTTACTATACAGATGGCTTGACCGATGCCGCTGCTGCTGGTGGTGATCGCTTCGATGAAGATAACTTTGTCGCTGGCTTCAATACGGCTTGCAAGTACTGCAATGGGCCAGAGGAGATTGTGGATTACCTATTTGACCAAGTTGAGCAATTCATCGGTGCTGATAAGCAAAACACTGATGATATGACACTAGTTGTTCTGCAAATTTTATAGTCATTAACCATTTTTGCTTGGTCAAGTCATGATTAACCCGATGGTGACTGGGGATTCACCATAGTGATTATACTAAATTTAATTTTTTATTTATTTTTTCCTTGGCTTGCCGTAGCGATCGCTCAAATGTTCGCACATCAACCTTTTTTCAGATTCATTTTTATTCAGCCTTAGGGAGGATACATAAAAAATGATCGTTAGAATACTTTTCTCTTAAAGTAAAAACTATATATTTTGCACATCTAGCACAGTAGGAAACGCCAAGGGGGAGACTAGGTAAAAGGTAAAAGTACAAGGTAAAAAGTAAAAGGTAAATTTACTTCTTCATTTTTTCTTTCTTTCTATCCTTGTGACGCAAGCATTTAGCCTGCTCCCTCTTGTCGTTTTAATTTTTTCTTTCTCCGCCGTAGTAAGTTCACAACAGCTACGACGGAGTTTTGCTTTCTTTGTTTCTTACGCCTAGACTTGGTTTTTTAAATCTCCTCAGTATTTAAGTAAATAACCTTCATTTAATGATTTGTCAACACATTTCTGAAAATATTTTAGTTAAAGAATTCAGATAGCTATTCTTGCGCCCCAGCTTTTTGCAGACTCCGCACCACATTCTTATAACCATTAAATTCTGCAATCATCAAAGCAGTATAACCACCCCGGTTTTTCAAATTCATATCTGCCCCAGCTTGCAGTAACAACTGCACAATTTCGCCGTAACCTGCTGAGGCAGCCCACATCAATGCTGTTGCCCTCGCCGAGTCTTGAAAATTCACATTTGCTCCCTTTGCTAGCAGCAAATGTATTATCTCTATGTACTTGCGTTCGGTTGCCTTGAGCAAAGCAGTTTTGCCATCATCGCCCGGAGTGTTGGCATCAGCACCATAGTCTAGCAGCACTTTCACTGTTTGGGTGTGTCCTTGTAATACAGCCAGCGTCAAAGGTACTTCACCAAGATTTTTCTCAGTAATATCTGCCCCAGAACGTAGTAGTGTCTCGACAATTTGGTTATGTCCCTGCAATGCAGCTACAAGCAGTGGTGTATCACCCAGATGGTTCCTAATTTGGACATCTGCACCCCTGTTAAGTAACAGTTGTACGACATCAATGTAGCCTTCCACAACGGCAAGGTGTAAAGCAGTTTCACCATCTTGGTCTTGGAGATTAATTTCAGCACCTCGATCCAGTAAAACTGCTGCGATCGCACTGTGTCCAGCCGCCGCCGCCGCCGAGAGGGCAGTTCCACCATCAGCATTTTTCAGATTCACATCAGCACCTGCTGCTAGTAGTGCTTCCACAACACCCAGATGTCCCAAATCTGCCGCTAATGTTAAGAGTGTCTCACCCTCCTCATCTCGGATATTGACATCGACACCAGTTTGAACAATTGCTTGTAAAACTTCTATTTGTCCCTGCTTAACTGCTAGTTTCAACGCAGTATCATCATCTTTATCTGCGATACTTACCTTCGCACCAGCAGCCAATAAAACTCGCACTACATGGATATGACCTTTGAGTACAGCTGCCATTAAAGCTGTGCTGCCATCTTCATTAGTGGCATTTACATCAGCACCTTTGGATAGTAAAAGCTGCACAATGTCAAGCTGTTTGGCACTAGCTGCCAACATCAAAGCCGTCAAACCATAGAGTTTTCTGGGCAAGTTGATATTTGCCCCAGCATCCAGCAGCGATCGCACAATTTCGGTGTAGCCTAAATTGGCAGCAAACATTAACGCCGTCGTGCCTTGGCGATCGCACGCGTCCACCCTCGCACCAGCAGCCAGTAGCGCATACAGATGCTTAATATCGCCACTTTTAGCAGCTTTTAGCATCAAAGTATCGTTGTTTTCAATCATGGATGAGATCCCACACAGGGGGTTTTGTTCGTCTACCCTCAAAATTTAGTCTGAGATTGTTTATCCACTTTGGCAAGAGGGTTATGCAATTCAAAATTAAATATTAAATATTAAAATTTAATAAAAGCAGTCTTGGCAAACATTCTGGCTATTGGCTTGATGAAAAGTACAGCGAGGGAGGCTTCACTCTTCTCTTTCTTAGCCTCTTTTAGTTTGTGCAACTTGCAGCACAGGAAATAGAGTTATGCTAATTTTTATGAAGATTTAATAATTGGGCGAGAACACGATGAGTCTGGAACTTTCTGCGTCGGTGAAATATTGGCTGAACTTCTTTCATCCGGTGATCATGTGGGCGCTATTAGTACTTTCAATTTATGCTGCCTACTTGGGGCTGCAACTACAGCGTACCAGAAATGCTCAGGGGGAAGAAAAGAAAGAACTGATTAAAGGTAGATATAACGTCAGACACTACCAAATCGGGTCTATACTCCTAGCTTTGATGGTAGTAGGTGCAATTGGAGGGATGGGTGTCACTTACATCAATAATGGCAAGTTATTTGTCGGGCCTCACCTGCTGGCAGGACTCGGTATGACGGGCCTGATTGCATTTTCTGCTGCTTTGTCTCCTTATATGCAGAAAGGAGCAAATTGGGCGCGTGCAACTCACATTCTGTTGAATTTTACCCTTTTGGGACTTTTTGCTTGGCAGGCTGTCACCGGCGTGCAAATTGTCCAAAGAATTCTCACTAAAGCATAGTAAGTAGTACTTTGTCATTTGTCATGAACTTTTGACAAATGACAAATGACTGTTGAATCACTGCTTTTGCTTGGAATTCTCTGGAAAGGGTATTTCTAAAGATTTATGAAAATCTTCCTGAACTTTGCGAGTTAAGCGGCGGGAGACTTGGCGGACAATTTGGTTAAGTAAGCGATCGCCTGTAGATTGAATTATAGACTTGGGTAATCGCTGAATAAACCGGGGAAAGTGCAAATAAACCATTAAATCCAATTCCCATTCAACCCTGGTAACCTCACCAACGCTAGTGCAAGCATCGTTTTCTATTAACTGTAGAGATGCCCGATAGTCTACGTCATAACCAGGCGGTTGGTAATCAGGAATGGGGATTGTACGGATGCGGTAAATACTCTCCTCTGGAGGCAACAATTCCAAACCAATTTTTGGTTCTACATCATAACCAAAAGCACCAAAACGACCAATTACTAAAGCGTAGCCGTTTTCCCCCAATGGTTGCACCTTCATAGGTTCAGCGCAACGCGAAAACCATGAGGAGTGAGCATTAAGATACTCAGCAACCTTTTCCACTGGGGCAGGCATTTCCATAAAATCTTGATAACGACCGGAAAACTTTGTGAGCGTCGCTACATTTGCTTCTATTAATGTGTCCTCGGCTTCTTCTTGGCTGGAGGCTACAGGTAAAACTGCTTCTGTTATTTCCCAGGATTTATATTCGCCTTTTCTTGAAAGCATAAATGCATTAATGTATACTTTGGCGTTCGTCTATATTAATAATTCCCCATGTGCCTGGGTGATTTCGCACTAAGATCCTATTTTGACTGAAACCTCATTAATCTGCCATCAGCTCCATAGAATTACTAAAATAAAGAACTGAACAAGCACACAATAGTTTCCCAGGATAGCATTTATCATGAAAGCATTTGTAGCAGGGGCAACGGGTGAAACAGGTCGCCGGATTGTGCAAGAGTTGATAGCGCGGAATATTCCCGTCCGAGCCTTGGTGCGGAATATAGAGAAAGCTAGGGGTATTCTGTCTCCTGAAGCCGAATTGGTAGTAGGCGACGTGTTACAACCAGAAAGTTTAAATGCTGCGTTGGGAGATAGCACAGTTTTGTTAGTTGCTACTGGGGCAAAACCTAGCTTTGACCCTACTGGCCCCTATAAAGTGGATTTTGAAGGGACTAAAAATTTAGTAGATGCTGCCAAGGCAAAGGGAATTGAGCATTTTGTCTTAGTGTCTTCTTTGTGTACTTCGCAGTTATTCCATCCACTGAACTTGTTTTGGCTGATTTTAGTGTGGAAAAAGCAAGCTGAAGAGTACATCCAGAAAAGTGGTCTTACCTATACCATTGTGCGCCCTGGTGGGTTGAAGAATGAAGATAATTCCGACGCGATCGTGATGCAGAGTGCTGATACACTTTTTGACGGTAGCATCCCCAGACAAAAAGTTGCCCAAGTTGCTGTTGAGGCGCTGTTTGAAGTAGATGCACGCAATAAAATTGTCGAGATTGTTGCCAAACCTGAAGCTACCTCCAAAACTTTTGGGGAATTATTTGCTAACGTCGCTTAATCAACCAGTGACGAGTTAGGGGTTAAAACTCTTATAGCGTGTCTTACTTGGATACACACGCGCTTTGGGAATAGCATTGCTGTGCCCCTACGAATAGACTGTATTGGATGGAAGTGAACTTTGCCAGAATGAGTTCGTCAATCATTGTTGTTAGCAAAGAGAGCAAATTTGAAGGAGTCGGACTCTGAAAGGCTTTGAATTCAAAGGTGTCGAAAAACTTATTGGCCCAATAGCCGCGCTTCTCGGCTTTGTGTATTTGTTGCAATGGTATATTGGAGACTTGCGATCGCCTTCTGATCCCATCTTTGCAGTTAAACAGCCGCCTTTGGTCATGAAAGAGGGCGACCCATATATCCGCGCTTTAATGCGAACTATCTCGGCAAGTGAGGCCAGTGGGAACCGCCCCTATTCGTTATTGTATGGTGGACAGCAAGTCAACGACCTTAGCCGACATCCTGAGATATGCGTCACAATTGTTACAGGCCCCAATACAGGTAATTGTTCCACAGCTGCTGGCAGATATCAAATTATCAACATTACTTGGTATCGTTTAGCGCCCCGTTATCACCCCAACCCTATGCAGATGGTGTTTTGGACTGCTTATAGTTTTGAGGCAGAATATCAAGATGTAGTCGTTTACCGTTGGTTAAATGATTCTAAAGTTTGGGGAACTGATATTTCTCAACTGTTGCGTCAGGGAAAGTTAAATGATGTTTTGCGGCGACTTTCTCCCACCTGGACAAGTCTAGGATATGGTATAGAAACTAATTCTGTTAGTAGCTCTTTACCTAAAATTTATCAGAAAATGTTGCAAGAGGAATTAACCCCAGCTAATCAACCAACAGCCCCGAATTTGACACCATCGCCAACTCCTTCTAACAATGCAGTAAAGAAGTTGCTAAAAAAGCAGTGATTTTATCCTAATTCTTAACTTGCTGCGGATAAAAAATCTTTGATATTCTCCACAAATATCAAGGGATTTTCAAAATGAATATTATGTCCAGCGTTCTTAATTATTTTTAGCTGGGCAAATTCACATAGTTTAGCCATTTCTGTATTAATAGATATAAATTTTTCATCATATTCACCAACTAGTAAGAGCACAGGAATTGTGTTCTCTTTTAGTTTTTCCCACAAAGAAGGTTGACATCCAGTACCCATGAAGCGTAACGATTTATCTAATTCATGTGGATTATTCTGCAAGCGATTTTCTATCATGCGATCGTATTCTGGCTGATTTTTTATATAACCAAAAATTGGTTGATTATACCAATTTGATAAAAAAGTTGCCAAATCGCTTTTTTCAACACTTCTTGTTAACTTTCTGCCTATTCGTGTATCAAGTTTAATGCGTTCTAATCGTTCTACTTCTGTTAGCAAACCAGGGGAAGCTGACTCTAGCACCACTTTATGAAAACGTTCTGGAAAATGAAGGGTGAGGTATAAAGCCAATCTCCCACCCATTGAGTAACCAACTAAAAAACATTTGGAAATTTTTAACTCATCTAAGAAGCTGATTAAAGCATGAGCAGTGTTTGCCATTGTGTAGTACTCGTCTCCACCCAAAACTTGAGTTTTGCCGTGTCCAGGAAGATCAAATATTAAATAAGAAAATTCGTCAAATAGGAATTTTATGGCTTCATCAAATTCATTGATATTACCCATAAAACCGTGCAGAAAAAGAATCAGTGGTTTATTTAATCTGTCAATGAAAGAATAGTGAAAATGATATTTTTCTAGTAGGATCATAGTCTAGCTAATCACTATCACGGCTGCATATTATATTAAAGTCTGGTTGGTTACAAGATTGATCATCTAGGGTTTTAACGAGAATGGATAGCTTACCGCCATAGGCATCACATTTTCGATCATTGGCAAGATAGGTAAGACAAAATATCCCCGGTTTAATATAGTTTAGAGGGTATATTTACCACCATGCAATTGCTTTAAAACTGCCTAAACCATCAGTTATGACTGTGAGATACTTGTGTTAAGTTTGGCATAAAAAAATTTATGCCTGAGCCAATACATCAAATCTCGTATCTCTACAAAATGTCTTGTCGTGCTAGTTAATTTTTTATTTTTCTAATTCTTAAGGTAAAAACCGATCTAAAGCAGCTTTTAACTGTTTAATTTCAACGTCAATATTACCCTCTTGTGCAGCTCTACCAATACACTCAGTTAAATGTTCATCCAAAACAATTCGCGCTACCCTATCTAATGCGCCTCGCACTGCGGCAATTTGCAGTAGAACATCAGGACAAGGGCTATTTTGCTGCACCATTGTTTTAATACCCCGAACATGTCCTTCTATCCGCGATAATCTATTGGCAATTCGCCGTAACGACTCTTCGCTATGGATGTGAGGATGAGCCGGCTCTCCAGTCCCATGAGTATGATCTGTATGCTCGTGGTTTGTATCGTGATGGTGGGAATGTTCTGCTTGCTGGGATTGTGGCAAAAATTCCTTGCCTAATCGGTTTGATCCATTCATGGGTTATCAAAAGACTTTTATTACTAAGATCCTAGCCTAGTATTCGACCAACCCAAAACCAAAATTTCTGGGTGAAGGTGGGTCCCATTCACCCTAACTTTACTACTGACGATTGGCTCTTTCTTGGGGAATAATTTCTGTTACTACCCTACCGCTAGAACTACCGCCTTTGACAACAATATTTTCTGTTTGCAGATTACCAACGGCTGTTTCACCCGTAAAATTTAACTGTGGATCAACTTGTCGATAAACGACATTTCCCTGAGCTTCAACTAACTTATTGTCTAAATACCAAGTTAATGTATTAGATTTCAAAGACTGGCGACGCTGACCAATGGCGTTAACATTACCTGTTAAATAAACCGTTTTTTGCGGTATTTTCATTTCACCTTGATTGGCGGTGACGGTAAGATTTTCGGCACGCTGGAACATCCGCACGGGGGAATTTGTAGTAACAGTTTCTGCCTTCATGTTCCAGGTCATAGAGTTGCTAGCTATTTGCACTGGTGGGTCTATTAACTCTAATTGAGCATTTTGTTTAATAGTGGCAATTTTCGTTTTTAAGTTGACTTCGGCAGATTTTCCCTTGCCGCGATCGCTAATTTTATTATCTTTGTAGCGATCAATTTCTATGGGGCGATCGCCAATCAGTTTTTCTTCTTTAATATTCCAAATCAAATGCTCGGTTCTTACTTGCATCTGGGGATCAGCGGAATTTGCTACTACCCCTCCAGAAAATTCCATGCGCTGTTCGCGGGTTTTGACTCGCGCTTCTTTCGCCACAGCTTGTAGTTGTTTATGACTACCGTTAATTTGGTTGCGAACAATCAACAAATCTTCTTTGGGACGCCATTCTAATTCATTGCCTTGCAACACAATTCCATTGCTTGGGTCTGTGGCAAATATCTTACCTTTAAGAAACAACTGCTTCCCATCTTGTTCAATGTCTGCAACATCTGCCTTGATTTGGTAAACTACTTTGCCATCTTGGTATAGTTCACCATAAGGGCTTTCAGCTTGGCCAATTTGTTTTTCTTTGGTATATTTTGCGGTTTTAGCCCGGACTTTCCAAATCGGTCTTCCGACTTCATCAGCTTGTTCTAGGGTGACATCAAAGAAAGTTAAATTACTATCTTGATCAGATGAATCCACAGTATTTTGTTGATAAGCTGGCGGGGATTTACCTCCGCAGCTAAGTAAACCAAATACCAAGAACAAGGTCAAAGGTAAAATAAGAAAAGAGGGAGTGGAGGAGAAATTTTGAATTTTTCTCTTTCCTAGTCTCCCCTTTTGATCAAATTGATACGGCATTATTCTTGGATTTCTAGGTGTCCATCACTAGTTCTGGGGTCTTCCAAAAAACCGATACCAGATAAAGGTCGGTATGGATAGCTTTGGCGAGGGGTTTTTTGAATATCCTCTTTGATGGCTTCTAAATCAATGTAGCGATCGCTTACATTAATTAAGCTGTCGCTGGTCATTGATCGCAAGCTTACTACTTCTACCCGCACGCCGCGATAGCTGACTGAATTTACCGCATATGCCAAATCTCCATCACCGCTGACTAAAACTGCGGTATCATAAGAATCGACTAGCGCCATCATGTCTACTGCTATTTCTACATCCAGGTTAGCTTTTTTAGAGCCATCTGGTAGCTGGACTAAATCCTTAGCAATGACCCGATAGCCATTGCGACGCATCCACAGCAAAAACCCCTGTTGCTTCTCGTTTGTCCGGTCTACACCAGTGTAGAAAAAAGACCGCAGTAATCTAGAACCTCCAGTTAATCGACACAGTAGCTTCGTGTAATCGATTTCAATCCCTAGTTGTAGTGCAGCATAAAATAGATTTGAGCCATCAATAAATATGGCGACCCGACCCCGATTCTCCAAAACTTGTTCTGGCGTAAATATTGAATCGGTTTCAAAATTATTCAACATCATTGTGATACCTCAATTTTTATCCCTGTTATTTTTGATACAAATTACCAACTTTTAGATGCTAGTCACAGCGGCTTATGATAATGTTCCGGGGCTAATTTAAGTTCAGCCCCGATAAATTTTTTGAGAAAATAAGAAATTGAACAAAATCAGACTTTGATAAGGACTAATCGTTTTTTGGGAGTTCTATTCGCTTAAAAATTGGTTGGGGTGTACCCAACTGTTGTTTACTGGATAGTATCCCCCATGTAGCATGGATAGCAAAAGGAGCGGTAATTGAACTTTGTATTTGATCGTTAAAGTTTATTCCGAAGCCTAGCTGCTGATAAATATCGCTACTGATGTTCGGAATAATTGGGGATAGCAGATAAGCTGCTAGTCTAACTGATTCTAGAACTGCGTAGAGAACTTTTTCCACCGACTCCTGCTGTCCCTGTTTATATAATGACCAAGGAGCTTGTTCATCAATAAACTTATTACTGGCTTGCACCAGTGAAAGGATAGCCCCGCAGGCTTGATTGAAAGCTAGCTCCTCATAGGCTTTTTCCACCTGTTTCCCTAGACGTAAACCAATTGTTTTTAAAGGATTTTCGTCAGGAATCCCTTCATTGCCGATTGATGGGACATGATTCTCTGCGCAGTATTTCTTCACCATGTTCAAAGTGCGATTGAGCAAATTACCTAAGTCATTTGCCAAATCTGCATTCAAAACATTAATGAACCTAACTTCATTAAAATCTCCATCCTTGCCAAATTCGATTTCCTTAAGGAAGTAATAACGAACGGCATCACTACCATAGCGCTGAACTAGGGCTATAGGATCAAGGGTATTACCCAGACTTTTACCCATCTTCTGCCCATCTTTGGTCAAAAAGCCATGCCCAAATACTCGCTCTGGCAAGGGTAAGCTAGCCGACAACAGCATTGCTGGCCAGTAAACTGCATGGAAGCGCAGAATATCTTTACCAATTAGGTGCAAGTTAATCGGCCACCATGTTTCTAAAGCATTTGCTAAAGTCGGTTCTGCATCTGGTTCTAGTAATGCCGTTACATAACCCAGCAGCGCATCAAACCAGACATAAAGGGTGTGCTTGGGATCAACTGGTACGGGAAAACCCCAATCTAGATTCACCCGTGAAATAGAAAAGTCTTGCAGCCCTTGATTGACAAAGCTGAGGACTTCATTACGCCGACTTTCTGGTTGAATAAAATCCGGTCTAGATTGATAGAATTCTGTCAGATGATTTTGATATTTGGATAAGCGGAAAAAATAGTTTTGTTCGTCTCGCCACTCAACTTCTTTGTTAGTATGAATCGGGCAACGATGTCCTTCTAGCAGATCCCGTTCTTCTTTGAATTCTTCGCAGGATACGCAGTACCAGCCTTTTTGTTGTCCCTGGTAGATATCACCAGATTTCCAGACTCGCTCAAAGAATTCTTTGACGATCGCTTCATGACGAGGTGCAGTAGTTCGACTAAAGCGATCGTATTGAATGTCTAGTAACTGCCATAAATTCACGAAACTAGGGACAATTTCATCGCAAAACTCTTGTGGTGCTTTGCCTAAACTTTCTGCCGATCGCTGAATTTTTTGCCCATGTTCATCTGTACCAGTAATTAGTAATACCTGATGCCCCAGCAGCCTCTGAAATCGCGCTACTACATCTGCTGCGATCGTCGTATAAGCACTGCCTATATGGGGGACATCGTTTACATAATATAGGGGTGTCGTTAGTGCAAATGTCTTTTCTGTTTTATTCACTAGATTCATGCAAAATAAAAATTAACTTATTAAAAAGTTTTACACGTTACTTTGATTGGCAAAACCACGCAATTATACAATATTATTCCTATTTTTTCCAATAATACCTTAATACTAGCAAACTTATCAGACCAAGAATTGTTTTGTAATGTGCATCAATTCAACTCATTTTTACTAAAAGATGAAAATTAACTAATCATAATTTTTTTGAATACTTTCTATTAGATATTATTGTGATCAAAAATACAAAACCGAAAAAGCAGAAAAACTTGCTACTTTTGTAGATTAGACATTTCTATCTTAAGACGGTCATGGCAATAGTAAAGAAATGTAAAAATTAAATTAAGTTAAACCGCCATATTTACCGGAAAAATATATTGATTAGGTATGAGTCGAAATAGCCCCCTGGAGATTTCTCGCGCTTTCCTGGCGGCGCTTTCAACCCAAATGTTTCGTTATTATGAGGATCGCATTCCCCAGGATGCCAGCGTGTTGGTAGTCAGCAATCACCGCAGCTTTATGGATGCATTTATTTTAATGGCGGCGTTATCGAGTCCGATTCGCTTTGCTTGCCATCACTATATGGGACAAGTGCCAGTAATGCGGGAGATTGTCACCGGTCAATTGGGGTGTTTTCCTTTGGAAGAAACTCAAAACCGCCAGCAAAGCTTTTTTTCGCAGTCACAGTTGCTATTGCAGTCCAAGCAGATGGTGGGAGTATTTCCAGAAGGGACTGAACCAATGGTGAAATTTACTCAGCCAAACCAAGTAGGTGAGTTTCAGCGAGGATTTGCCCATTTGGCATTGCGAGCGAATGTGCAGGATCTAGCTATTTTGCCGATCGCGATCGCCTCCTTAGACGAGGTAAACACTTCTGGTTTCCCCTTAAGGTTTTTGAGTTTATTTGACCCTTCAGAACCTTTATTTAATCAAGCTGGCTGGCATCCTCTGGTAATTTATCGTCGGGTTGCGGTGTTAATCGGTCGCCCTTATTGGATTACGCCCCAACATCAGCAAAAATATCACGGCAAGCAAGCCAGAACTGTTGTGGCTGAACTGACAGAACACTGTCATGGTGAAATTAGTACCTTACTGCGTCAAGGTTGCTATTAAAGCCATTCGATTTTGAATTTTGGATTGTCTCCAAAGCTTTCATTAGCTTGCTCTGAGACCTTTTTTGTTTTTGCTCAAAAGTACCGAAGCTAGCAAAAGCAACAATCAGCAGTCCAAAAGTTTTATACCATTGACTAATGACTAATGACTAATGACCAATGACTATCTCAGAAGTTGAGCTAAACCCTTGTTTCCTGACTCCTAAACGAGTACAGCCAGAGTATCCGCTGTTGGTATATTTGCCAGGAATGGATGGAACTGGTCAACTATTGCGATCGCAAACCGCTGGATTAGAAACTGGCTTTGATGTCCGTTGTTTGGCGATCCCACGCCAAGACCTTAATACTTGGGATGTGCTAGCTAAGAGTGTATTGGACTTAATCCACGCCGAATTAGAAAAAAGTTCTCAGAGGCCAGTTTACCTGTGTGGTGAGTCGTTTGGTGGTTGCTTGGCAATGAAAGTAGCAATCCAAGCACCGCATTTATTTAAGCGAATTATTTTAATTAACCCAGCTTCTGCCTTTCGTCTTCGCCCTTGGTTGAATTGGGCATCCCAACTAACTTACTTGGTGCCATCCGAGTTGTATGATGTTGGCGCACTGGGGTTGTTGCCATTTCTAGCATCTTTGCCACGAATTTCTCGGAGCGATCGCCATGAACTGCTGAAAACTATGCGTTCTGTCCCGTCAGAAACCGTTCTTTGGCGGTTGTCTTTACTACGAGAATTTGATGTAGATGACGAGAAATTAGGTCGCTTAACTCAACCAGCTTTGCTGATTGCCGGTGGTAGCGATCGCCTTTTGCCTTCTGTAACTGAAGTGAAGCGGATAGCTAATATCTTACCAAACACCAAAATTGTGGTGTTGCCGAATTGTGGACATGCTTGTTTGCTAGAGGAAGACATTAATCTCTATGAAATTCTTAAAGATAATGACTTTTTAGAAAGTAATGCTGATATGAGTACGGGGCTAGAGGTGAGACGATAGCCTACTAGTATTCCTAGAGGACAGAACAGCAAGGAACTTGACGTGCTGTAGTGGTCGGTATACCTTGGGGAAAAGTACCCAACGCTAATAATTGCACCTTTAACTACCAAAATGGTTCTTGGGTGTTCAATAATCTCAGTTTATAACAGCGCTTTTCAGCCGATGCTGGTGCTTTGTCTCTGTCTTTCATTGTCTTGCTAGATCAAACGCGGGAATTAGATATAAATCGAGTTTTGGCGTATTTGGGAACACTCACCCTTGAGCAATATGTTCCTATTATGACCGATTAAGATAGTAGTTTGGATAATAAAATAGTTAATCTTAAACTGATATTTACGTTTATAGAGGGATGTAAAGCCGCTCATATTTCGCTACAAGTTTAAATAGAGAGGCTTTACAAGATGGTGTCAAGCAATGGCAGACAAACCCCAAAAAATAGAGGTGAATAAATCTGTTAATTCACCCAGAGAAACTTCAGAAGTAAATATCCAAGCTCAATCATCAGTAGAAAATGAACCGTCTATATTAGAGTCTTTTCTTACAAATGTTGCTCAGACTGGCAAAGCAGTTTTAGACACAGCAGTAGGGGTGGGAGAAGCGACGGCGAAACAAACACACAAGTTAATTGAGCAAACAACTCAAACCAGCGGTCAGGTTGTGAATCGCCTCAGCGAAAATTGGTTGATTAGAAAACTATCTGGAGTATTAAATCTAAATTGGCTGATTGGTAATACTGACGCTGTTGATTTGGAAAAAGCAGAAGCTGCGGTAAACAAGCTCAAGCAACAGTATCCAAATGAATCACCCAGCCAGATTGCTCACCGAATCATGTTGGAAAAAGCGACTCAAGCAGGCACAGTTGGACTAGCTACTAGTATTTTGCCAGGAGTAGCAGTGGCGTTGTTGGCAATTGATTTAACAGCGACAACAAAATTGCAGTCAGAAATGCTTTATCAAATTGCATTTGACTATGGGCTAGATTTAAAAGATCCTGCCCGTAAAGGCGAAATTTTAGCAATTTTTGGTCTGGCTTTGGGTGGAGGGCGTCTTTTGAAAGCTGCGGGATTAGGCTTGCTGCGAAATGTGCCGTTTGCAGGTGCAGCGATCGCAGCTAGTTCAAATGCGACGATGATTTATTCATTGGGATATGCTGCTTGTCGATTTTACGAAGCCAAGCTAGATGAATCAACTTCGCTTACATCGCCACAGACAATAGCAACATTGAAAGCTGAAAGTGAAAAGTATCTAGAAACTGCGATCGCTCAAGAAGCAGTCATGGATCAAATTTTAGTTCACATGATCCTCGCTAGTCATCCAGAGAAGACTTTGCAAGAAATTTTGCCAGAATTACAAGCTGTAAATCTTAGTAATAACTCATTGGATGCCATTGCCCAAAATATCAAATCACTTAAGTCTTTAGATATATTACTCAATCAGCTGAATCGTGATTTTGCCATACCCTTGCTGGCTCAATGTTACAAAATTGCCCAGCTTGACGGTAAGACTACACCAGTTGAGCAACATATAATGACAGCGATCGCCAGCAAATTTGACATTGATACAAATGCAATTGAGTCATTGGTCATTGGGCAGAGGAGGTAAAAGAGTGGAATTCTCAGCGGAGTTCACGAGTATATAAAGACAGAATTAGCCTTTTAAAGGTGATTCAAAAGGTTGAATGATCCCCACTCCCCTCAGCCTGAAACAAGAATTTTGAGCAATACTGGTACAAGTAGGAATATTTACACAAAATCCCAACATGACAATTCAACCTAGTGATAAGCCTTTGCTAGAGTGGGCAGGCGATAGTTTGGCAATTGGATTATTTGAAGATGCAGTAGAGTTAACTGGAGAATTGGCAACTTTAGATCAAAAGTTTTCCGGGGTTTTAAAAGAACTAATTGCTGAAGAAGAATTTAAAGGTAAAGCCAACAGTACCATCTTCACTCGTGTGAATCCTGGTAGCCCGGTGCGTAAATTGATTCTGGTAGGTTTAGGCAAACCAGATGCACTAAAACTCGATACTTTGCGACGCGCTGCTGCTGCTGTAGCCAGAGTGGCAAAAAAGCAAAAAAGCAAAATTCTGGGATTTAGTTTCCCATTGTGGAATAACGATCCAGCCGCAAGTGCCCAAGCGATCGCAGAAGGCGTAGAATTGGCACTTTACCAAGATAATCGTTTTAAATCAGAACCAGAAGATAAAGGTTCACAAATAGAAACCGTAGATTTACTAGGATTTGGTGGACAAGAAGCAGCCATCACCCGCGCCAATCAAATTGTCTCAGGGGTAAATTTGGCACGGCAGTTAGTGGCAGCGCCAGCCAACGCGGTAACACCAATTACTTTGGCCGAAACTGCTCAAGCGATCGCTAAAGACTACGGTTTACAAGTAGAAATTCTGGAAAAAGAAGACTGTGAAAAGTTGGGTATGGGTGCATTTTTGGGAGTAGCGCAAGCTTCCGAGTTGCCCCCTAAATTCATTCACCTGACTTACAAGCCAGAAGGTACACCCAAAAAGAAACTAGCAATTATTGGCAAAGGTGTAACCTTCGATTCCGGCGGACTCAACATTAAAGGTGCTGGTAGCGGCATCGAAACCATGAAAATTGATATGGGCGGTGCAGCTGCTACCTTGGGTGCGGCAAAAGCAATTGCTCAAATTAAGCCAGATGTTGAAGTTCACTTCATCTCGGCGGTGGCTGAAAATATGATTAGCGGTCGTGCTATGCACCCTGGAGACATACTTACAGCATCAAACGGCAAAACAATCGAAGTGAACAACACCGACGCTGAAGGACGTTTGACCCTAGCAGATGCCTTGGTGTATGCCGACAAATTAGGATTAGATGCGATCGTGGATTTAGCTACCCTAACCGGTGCTAACGTGATTGCCTTAGGTGAAGATATTGCTGGTTTGTACACTCCCGACGATGCTGTTGCTTCCCAGTTAGAGAAAGCCGCCCAAACCTCAGGAGAAAAGATTTGGCGGATGCCAATGGAAGAAAAATATTTTGAAGGGCTAAAATCTGGCATTGCCGACATGAAAAATACTGGCCCGCGTCCAGGTGGTTCCATTACCGCAGCCCTTTTCCTTAAGCAATTCGTCAAAGAAACACCTTGGGCGCACTTAGATATTGCTGGCCCAGTGTGGACAGATAAAGAAAATGGCTACAACGGCTCTGGGGCAACTGGCTACGGCGTTCGGACGCTAGTTAACTGGGTGCTGGAGATTGGGGAGTAGAGGAGGCAGGGGAGCAGGGAGCAGAGAGCAGGGGGAGATGAGGGGGACAAGGGGGACAAGGGAGAATTATTGAACAAGTTTCTTCCTTGTCTCCGCCCTCTTCCTTGTCTTTTCCCAATGCCCAATGCCCAATGCCCCATTCCCCATTCCCAATTCGTGCTATCTTGAGCTTGCCAGCAAAAATTGTTGCAATAGTAACAGAAGTAATTTGGCAGTCAGAAAGTTAAGCTTTTTCGGCAAAGCCATCTGGTAAAATTTATAAGGTTTCTAAAAGCTCTGAGCAATGGGATCGACTCGCGTACGGATCGCAATTGACGCAATGGGAGGGGATCACGCACCCGGTGAAATCGTTGCTGGCGCACTGCGAGCAAGGGAAGAATTGGGTGTAGATGTATTACTGGTTGGTGATCCCCAACAAATAGAAGCTGCCTTGCCGCCAAAAACGAATTTAGGGCAGATGGAGATCGTTCCTGCTGAGGAAGCGATCGCTATGGATGAGGAGCCTTTAAATGCAGTTAGACGCAAACGCAAGGCTTCTATCAATGTGGCGATGGATTTAGTCAAGCAGCAAAAGGCAGATGCCGTATTTTCTGCTGGCCACTCCGGGGCAGCTATGGCATCAGCTTTGCTCCGCTTAGGACGATTGCCGGGAATTGACCGCCCAGCCATTGGAACTGTTTTTCCGACAATTATTGCTGGTAAGCCAGTGTTGGTACTTGATGTCGGCGCGAATGTAGATTGCCGTCCGAAGTTTTTAGAGCAGTTTGCCGTCATGGGATCGGCTTACAGTCAATATGTCTTGGGTACAACCGAACCTAAAGTGGGTTTGTTGAATATTGGTGAAGAAGACTCTAAGGGCAATGATGCAGCCGTCCGCGCCCACCAATTACTACGCGAAAATTCCCAAATTAATTTTATTGGCAATGCCGAAGGGCGTGATGTGCTTTCCGGTCGCTTTGATGTGATTGTCTGTGACGGCTTTGTAGGAAATGTCTTATTAAAATTTGCCGAAGCAGTCGGAGAAGTGATTCTGCAAATTCTGCGGGAAGAATTACCCCAAGGATTGCATGGTCAAATCGGTTCAGCACTCTTAAAACCAAACCTGAAGCGGATTAAGCAGCGGATGGATCACGCAGAACACGGCGGCGCTTTGCTGTTAGGCGTGGCAGGAGTCTGTTTTATCGGTCACGGAAGCTCACAAGCTCCTTCAATTTTTAATGCAATTCGTATGGCCAAAGAAGCCGTTGACAACCAGGTGCTACAACGAATTCAGTCCCAATATATCCTAGAGCGCGAAAGCGGTTAGCGATTCAGTCATAAGTCATGAGTCATTTGTCATTTGTCATTTGCAAGGACGAAAGACAAAAGACAAGGGCAAGGGACAAAAGACAAAAAGCTGATAGCTAGGGAGATTAGGAGTGGAAAACGTAGGCATAGCAATTACCGGAAGTGGCTCGGCAGTACCAGCAACTTCCTTACACAATCAGACATTAACTGAACTAGTTGAAACATCAGACGAGTGGATAACTACAAGAACTGGAATTCGTCAACGGCGATTAGCATTGCCATCTGAGTCCTTGAGTGTACTCGCTACTGCCGCCAGCAGTCAGGCGATCGCAGCTTCGGGAATTAAACCAGAAGACCTAGACCTGATTCTGCTAGCGACTTCCACCCCTGATGATTTGTTTGGTAGTGCTTGTCAAGTACAGGCTCAATTGGGAGCCACCAACGCAGTAGCTTTTGACTTGACAGCAGCCTGCTCTGGTTTCGTGTTTGGTCTAGTTACAGCAGCCCAATACATTAGAACAGGTGTCTATAAAAATGTACTGTTGATAGGGGCAGATATCCTCTCCCGTTGGGTAGATTGGCAAGATAGGCGCACTTGTGTATTGTTCGGTGATGGTGCAGGGGCAGTAGTATTGCAGGCTTCTAAAAGCGATCGCTTGTTGGGATTTGCACTGAAAAGTGATGGGACTCAAAACCATCACCTCAACCTTGCCTATGCAGGCGCTTCTCAAGAACTACTCACTGGTGTAAATATCACCAAAGGCACTTACCAACCTATTACTATGAACGGCAAAGAAGTCTACCGCTTTGCTGTCCAGAAAGTGCCAGAAATCATTGATAAAGCCTTGTTTCAAGCCAACCTTAGTGTTGACAAAATAGATTGGCTGCTGTTGCATCAAGCCAATCAGCGGATTATCGATGCCGTCGCCCAACGCTTGAATGTCCCAGAACATAAGGTTATAAGTAATCTCGCTCAGTACGGCAATACCTCTGCTGCTTCCATTCCCTTAGCTTTGGATGAAGCAGTGCGGCAAGGTAAAATTAAACCTAATGATATTGTTGCTGCATCCGGCTTTGGTGCCGGTCTTACCTGGGGTGCGGCAATTTTTCAATGGGGAAGGTGAATATTTTGTCCTACCCTGCGGGAAGCCGCTGGCGCGTCTATGTCATTAGTCATTTATCCTTTGTTAATGACCAATAACTAATGACGAATGATCAATGTCCAATGACCAATGACTAATGACTAATGACTAAAACTGCATGGGTGTTTCCCGGACAAGGTTCTCAAGCACTGGGAATGGGAATTGATTTATTAGATATAGCCTCCGCTAAAAACAAATTTGCCCAAGCTGAGGAAATTTTGGGCTGGTCTGTAACAGAAATCTGTCAAAACGAAGAAGAAAAGTTATCACACACGCTATACACTCAGCCAATTCTTTATGTGGTAGAAAGCATTCTTGCTGACCTTCTCCGAGAACGTGGACACCAGCCAGATTTAGTTGCTGGCCACAGTTTGGGAGAATATTCTGCCCTTTATGTAGCGGGTGTCTTTGAGTGGTCGGCTGGTTTATATCTAGTAAAGCGTCGTGCAGAACTCATGGATAGTGCCGTTGGTGGGATGATGGCGGCTTTGATGAACTTTGACCGCGAACAGTTGGAAAAAGTCATTGCCCAAACGCCTGATGTGGTGCTAGCAAATGACAATAGTTCGGGTCAGGTGGTAATTTCAGGCACGATTGAGGCTGTACAAGCAGTGATGACTCAAGTTAAAGCAAAACGTGCTATTCCCCTAAAAGTTTCTGGAGCATTTCACTCACATTTAATAGCACCCGCGGCTACGGAATTCCAAGACATTTTAGAATCTGTGGAATTTCAGCCAGCTACTGTGCCAGTCTTGTCTAATGTAGAACCAATTCCATCTATTGATGCCGAGATTTTAAAGCAGCGCCTAAATAAACAAATGACTGGTTCTGTAAGATGGCGAGAAATCTCTCTGCAATTACCAGCTAACGGTATCCAACAAGTAATGGAAATTGGGCCTGGTAAAGTCCTAACTGGCTTGATTAAACGCAGTAGCCCTGACTTAATTTTAAAAAACATCCAGAGTGCTGCTGATTTACCTGTTTAGTTTTTTTATAACTTCATTTCAATTAAAATTCTGTACCCTCGTGCAGAGCAGAGTTAAAACTCAATTTGCCATTGTGGGTTTCTTCAACAATTTGACGTGCGATGTCTGACGAAAAGCCGCTGACGCTCCTTCGTCGCTACCGCTTCGCTAATGCGTCTACGCTAATCCTAATTCCGTCCTTTTTTTTGATAAATTCTGTTATCACCCCTCTACCGTTAAGTAACTAGGCGCAATTTTTACAGTTTTATCTTCGATTGATGTTGCAATTATAATATCGAAGCCATCTTTGAGGAATGGGAAAAATAAATTCTCATCAAGCTATGAAGTTAGCTTCTATCGGTAGGGTTACGACAAATTCAGTACCTTCGCCTGGTGTAGAATTTACCTCAATCACTCCTCCATGTTTTTCTGCAACAATCTGACGAGCGATCGCTAATCCTAATCCTGTACCCTTACCCACACCTTTTGTAGTAAATAAGTGGTCAAAAATCTTTTGTTTTACTTCTTCATTTATCCCATTACCATTATCAGCAATAGAAATTTTCACGCCTTGATTTGCTACTGAGGTTTTAATGATAATTCGGTTGGGATTGTCCTTAATTTCCTCAAAACTCCGTCCTGTATTTGATTCATCTAGCGCATCAATGGCATTGGCCATAATATTCATAAATACCTGATTTAGTTGCCCAGGGAAACAAAGAAACTGCGGCAAATTACCATAATCAGTTATAACTTCAATTGTTGGACGTTCTTCGTTTGCTTTAAGGCGATGTTTGAGAATTAAAATCGTACTGTCGATACCTTCATGGATATTAAACGGCACTTTGTAATCTTTATCAGCACGGGAGAAAGTTCGGAGACTGGTACTAATATTGTGAAGGCGATCGCACGCCATAGTCATTGAATCAATAATCTTGGGTAAGTCTTCTAAGCTATAATCCAAGTCAATTTCTTCAGCATGTTCTTTGATTTGATCATCGGGATTGGGAAGACTTGCTTGATATAGTTTTAAGTGTTCAACTATATCCGCAATGGTAGGTTTAGTTTGTTTGAGACTAGCAGCAATGAAGCCCAAAGGATTATTCATTTCATGGGCTACCCCAGCAACTAAATTACCCAATGCAGACATTTTCTCACTCTGAACCATTTGTAATTGTGCTTGTTGTAATTCTTCTAAAGCTTTTTTCAATTCTTGGGATTTTTGAATGACGGCGGCTTCGGCTTGTTTGCGTTCTGTGACATCTAACAACAAGCCATCCCAAATAATTGAGCCATCAGCTTGTTTAATTGGACGGGATGCAGCTTGAATCCATTTTAACTGACCAGAAAGGGTGATAATTCGTCCTTGATATAGCCAAGGCTCCAAGGTTTGAGCAGAAATGGTAATAGTCTCTTGATAACGCACCATATCCTCTGGGTGAGTCAGAGATATCAAACTGTTAGCATCAGCTACTGCCTGCTCTGATGGGACTTCGTAAATTTCATAACAACCGGTACTAACATAGCTTAACCTGGTGATACCATCTGGTAAAAGTTGGAATTGATAAATCATTCCCGGAACATTTTCCGCAAGGCGGTGAAAACGGGCTTCGGTGTCCTGTAAATTAGTGTATAATTGGGCATTTTCTAAGGATATTGCTGCTTGGGAAGAAAGTAAGTTAATAACGCTGAGGCGATCGCTAGTAAATACCCCTTGAGTTAGTTGATTTTCTAGGTAAAGAATCCCTACCAAATGCCCTTGATTAATAATCGGGGTACATAATACACTCTGAGGTTTTATTCGGTGCATATATTCCCCAATTACACCAGGAATATCTGTTTGCAAGTTATCGATCACAACTGTTTGTTGGGTATTTTTAACGTAATTGATAATTGTTATGGGAATATCTTGACAAGTATCTAGTGGTTGTGAATCAAGAATGGTTTGTATCGCAATCTGGGAATTTGATCCATGATTAATAAAGGTAGTTGCCCTAACTTGCCAAGTATCTCCTTGGGGAAGAATTAGTGCAGATTTTTTCGCGCCAGAGTTTTCTAGGATAATGCGGGTGAGGCTAGCAATGAGTTGATCTAATTCTAGAGAACTGGATATAGCTTGAGCGGCTTTAAGGACAGACGTAAAATCCAGACCATCAGAAATACAAGTGCTGTCAGTGCTAGAACTACGAGTAGATGAGGAAGTACCACGAAAGCTAATAGTTTCTAGAGGGTTAAGGTTAATTCGTTGTTGTTCCAAGATGGGTTGAAGCAGTTGGGGATAGCGCTTTTCTAAGTCATTAGTTTTGGCTTTTGCGCCCCAACGAGCGTAGCAGTAGTATGCTTCTTGCATATATGCTTGAGCGACTTTTTCTTTACCCCAGTCGAGGTAGAATTTGGCTGCTAATTCGTTGCTAAGTGCTTCTTCTTGGATGTAGCCGTTGGCTTTGGCAAGGGAGATGGCGCGATCATAATATTCCATCGCCTTGAGCTTATCTCCCATTACCCGCGCTGTTTCTGCCTCAACTAAGTCGTACTTGTGCTGAAAATTAACAGGAGCATAGCCAGCCCAATAGTGCATGAGTTTTTGGTTGGTAATTACCTGATTTAACCAACATTCTTGCTGATTCTGTTCGCGATCGCAGCTAGAATAATTTGCAAGTAAGCACAAAGAGTAGTACAAGTTATGTGCCACAACTAATAGTAGACCAAAGGCTCCATCCATATACTCAGTGGCTTTTTCTGCATTGCTTGCAGCCTGTTCATACTGGTCAAAGGTATAAAGAATAGCTGTTTTGGCAAGATAGATGGCAAATAGTGACTGATGATTGTGGGTGTTGTGGAGATGTGGCAACATTCCTGTCTCATCAAAATCAATACCAGTCAGGTAATATTGGTGAGAGGATTGTCCGAGTAAATTTAAGGTGACTTGCCTCCAAATTTTGGCATAATCAACACAATGTTTTTGTTTAAATTTTAAAAGTAGATCGATATATTTTGCTTGCCTTTCTTCAATAGTATCTAGAGTTTCTCCAATTAAAAATAAATGCGTACATTCAGCCATCATTGAATAGCTAGCATGTTCGATATCTCCAACTTCTAGCCCACACTGGATACTTTGTCGTAAAGCTGTGAGTGTATTTCGACCATGCTCCTTGTAAGCACAGATAAAAACACCAAAAATCATATAAATTTTTGAACTGATTTCTTTACTCTGGTATTGTTCTAGTAGCTTTAAAGCTATTTGACTTGAGTAATAAGCGGTATCGACATCTCCGATTACAGCACAAAGAAATACACCATAACTTCCATAGGCGAAAGCAGCCAAAGATGAATGTCCCTGTTCAAGACAAAGATGAAGCTTTGTCAGTGCTACTGACGGAAACATATCCGGTTTGACATGATGAACAGGAGGTGTAATGCTAATCAGCAACCGCAGTGCAGCTAGAGATTCCAGATTGGTCATTTCTGGAATATCAGCTAACTTTGTTAAAGTTGGTAGTTGAGCTAAACGATTCTCCTGTTCTACATCAGTTGACCTCAACGAAATGTTTAACTGCTCCAGTGCTTTTAACCCTGTTTCAATGGCCTTAACTTGCTGATCTTGGGCAATATAAATCTGAACTTTGAGTTCATAAGCTTTAATTCTGTCCAACATTTGCGTAGTTTGCTGCAAGATAAGGTCTGTCAGTTTGATAGCCTCTTCAAAGCTAGTATTTAAGTATTCTGCTTTTGCTGCATCTTCATACAGCGCTAGGGTGAGATCGTAATGACTTTGCCAGCTATCTGCTGTTAGCAGTTCCATTCCTAGCGTTAGATACTCAATCGCAGCAGTGTAGGCAGTGGCAGCTATAGCTTTCCGTCCAGCTAACAGATTTAACTGAGCTAGTTGATCTCGTTCTATCTGTTGAGTAATTAACCCTAACCCCAGGTTCAATTGACTAACAATTTGAAATATTTTCTCTTCTTTTTCGCTTTTAGAAATATTATTTAACAGGATCTGACCAAGTTTTAAGTGAGTAGTCTGCTTCTGAGCTTCTGGAATCAAAGAATAAGCAGCTTGTTGAACGCGATCGTGTAAAAATTTATATATTGGGACTTGGAAATTGGAATTTAAAGGCTTTGATTCAGAATCCTGCCCACTGTGTTGAAAGAATTTATAAACATCACCAGTAGTTAAAAGTAACCCTTCTTCCAAAGCTTTCCACAAATCAGCAGCCGTTTCAATTTCCGATGATTCCGAAACAATTGCCAAGGTTGCTAAATCAAATTGATTGCCAATACAAGCAGCTAACTGTAAGATATTTTGAGTTGATTGTGGCAATCTTTGTAGTTGAAATGCCATAAAGGCAACAACATCATCTGTAACCGCTAGAGTCGTAAGTTGTGCAATGTCACATTCCCAAAAGCCTGATTCAAAGTTAAATTGGATCAGCCTATCTTGATGTAATACTTTGATAAACTGTGTAGCAAAAAATGGATTACCTTGAGTTTTTTGAGATACAAGTAGGGAAAGAGGCAACGCTAAATCCTCAGAACACTTAAGTGTGTCAGCAATTAACTGATTCACTTGTCTTTGACTTAGTGGTGCCAATGTAATTGTATTAATAGTTGCTTGTGTTTTTTCAATTTCACCCAAGGTCAATATTAACGGATGTGCTTTTTTGACTTCATTATCACGATATGCACCAATTAATAAAAGATGTCCTGTATCAGCCATTAATAACTGCATTAACTTCAGCGATGCTAAATCTGCCCATTGTAAATCATCTAAAAACATCACTAATGGATGTTCGGCAGTGGTAAAAACTTGGGTAAACTTTTGGAATATTAAATTAAATCTAATTTGTGCTGCATTTTCTGATAATTCTGGAGGCGATGGTTGTTGACCAATAATTCTTTCTAATTCTGGGATGACTTCAATAATTACTTGTCCATTTTCACCCACAGCCTCTAATATTTTGCTTTTCCATTGCTGGATTTGTCCATCACTTTCTGTTAATAGTTGCTTCATGAAATCCCGAAATGCTTGCACCAATGCACTTAAGGGAATCTTCCGTTGAAATTGGTCAAATTTTCCTTTGATAAAATAACCGCGTTGTCTAACAATCGGTTTATGAATTTCATTAACAACCGCAGTTTTACCAATACCAGAAAAACCAGCTACCAGCATCATTTCTGTTGCACCAAGGCTAACTCTTTCAAATGCTTGGAGTAGGATTTCTATCTCTGTTTCCCGTCCATAAAGTTTATCAGGGATAATAAAGCGATCGCACACATCCCGTTGGGCAATTGGGAAACTTTTAATTTCACCAGTTTCTTGGATTTGAGATAAACAATTTTCTAAATCAAATTTCAGTCCCAATGCACTTTGATAGCGGTCTTCAGCATTTTTCGCCATCAATTTCATCACGATGTTACAGAGAACTTGGGGAATAGGAAAAGAAACCTCACCCCAACCCTCTCCTTGGCATGGAGGGGGAGCCAAAGGCGAGCGAGGTTTATTCATATTTGCTGGAAGTTTTGCTAAATGGCAATGTACCAACTCCATCGGATCATTTGATTGAAACGGTAATTCTCCCGTCAATAATTCGTAAAAAGTCACACCTAAAGAATAGAAGTCAGCTCGGTAGTCAATTCCTCGATTCATTCTTCCTGTCTGTTCAGGAGAAATATAACTAAGCGTCCCTTCTAATACATTAGGATTCATCAGTGTTTGACTTTCCCGCGGTAATAGGGATGCAATACTAAAGTCAATTAATTTAACTTGTTTGGTTTCTGGATTAATTAGAATATTGGCGGGTTTAATATCTTTATGAATAATCCGAGCGCAATACAAGATATCTAAGGTATTGCAAAGTGCGATCGCTATCTGTAAAAACTCCGTGAGATTTCGTAGGTTTTCCCCTGTTCCCCATTCTTTAAGAGAAATTCCACCAAAGTCTTCCATCACCAATGCATAGCTATTTTGATACGGTTCTAGGCTATAAGTTTGGATGATTAGAGGAGAATTGATATTTTTGGTAATGGTGTATTGATTGCGAAACTGCACCAGTTCACTAAAACTTGGATAAGGATTTTTCAACAGTTTAATTACCACAGGTAAAGAGTCAGTTTCTCGATAACCGCGATAAACTATGGTTCTCGAACCATTATAAAGTTGTTCGTTAACTTGATATCCGGGAATAGTAACTAGAGTGGTAACCATATTGCTAAATCCTGACGATTTACAGATTTAGTATTCCCAGATGGGTGAAGCAATTCATAATTTAAAAGAATATCAAACAATAAATTATCCAATATTCGTAGATATGATGCGTTACGGAGTTTCGCCTAATACTGGATATTTTTTAATTGGAAGCCCCTAAAAGGATATTTTCAAAGCTAAGGAATGTAGCAAAAAAGCTGACTTCAAATTGTCGAAATCAGTACCTTGGGTTTCTACAGCTTTTTGGAGTTTGCTCTGGGCCTTGCGATCGCGTATGCTAAATTCAGTCTGATTTGAATTATCTTCTGTGGACAAAAACCGCGAACCGTTTATCAGTCTGGCACTTTACCACGCCTTTAAATGGTCGGTCGTTAGCCCCATGCTTCACGCTTACTTTCGGGGCCAGATTTATGGTACGGAAAATGTTCCCCAATCAGGGCCATTGTTAGTAGTGAGTAATCACGCTAGTTATTTTGACCCGCCAATTGTCTCCAACTGTGTACGTCGTCCAGTGGCGTACATGGCTAAGGAAGAGTTATTTAAAATCCCAGTTTTGGCGCAAGCGATTAAATTGTACGGTGCTTACCCGGTGAGTCGAGGAAATGCTGATCGCAATGCCATCCGTTCCGCCCTAGAATATCTCAATAATGGTTGGGCTGTCGGTGTTTTCTTGCAAGGTACTCGCACCCCAGATGGTCGAATTACAGACCCCAAGAGAGGAGCACTACTGCTAGCGGCGAAAGCAAAAGCCCCAATATTGCCGGTGAGTGTTTGGGGTACTGAAGAGATTTTACAAAAAGGATCGTCCCTACCTCGCGCAGTTCCCATCACTGTGAGAATTGGTAACTTGATTGATGCGCCTAGTTCCACTAATAAAGAGGAATTGGAAGCGTTGACACAAAAGTGTGCCACGGTAATTAACGAGATGCATGATTTAGGAAGATGAGTTAGACAAGCAAGAGATATATGCTTTAGGGAGGTAGCGATCGCACCTTAGCCTCTGTATGTTTAAGGTCAATGTGCTCTAGCAATGAAGTCTAACTTTATGCTTAAATGCAACTGCTAGGCAAATCTACAATCAATTTAACCCTAAACAGCATATGAGCGGCTTTGAAGCCAAGAATTTTTGGGAGCGATTAAATAATCTGGCGCTAGTCCGCTTTTTGCTTTTGGTTGCTTCTGGCTGGGCAATTGTACAGCTTTTAGCTTACTTTGAAGCGGTCATTGTTATTTTTACATTTGCTGCAATTTTGGCTTTTTTACTCAGCTATCCTGTACAGGGACTGCGGCGTTTTTTGCCCCACGGTGTAGCGGTTGGTGTCATTTTCTTGCTCAGTATTGTGATTATAGGCGGTCTGATAATTACCGTGGGCTTAACGGTTTTATCTCAAGGACAACAATTAATTGATAGTATCACTGCATTTTTAAATTCTTTAGTACCTTTATTAGAGCGGCTAGAAGGATTTTTGCAAAGCCGTAATTTACAGATAGATTTAAGTTTTATTGAAGAACAATTGCGGAATCAAGCTGTATCAAGCCTTGTGACTAGTTTAGCTATTTTACAAGGGTTTATGACAAATTTCGTAACTTTTATATTGATTGCAGTTGTGGCTTTTTTCATGCTATTAGATGGAGAAAAATTGTGGAACTTTATTTTAAAAATAGTCCCAAAACACCGCCGTCACAGATTTACAAATATAATCAGACGCTCTTTTTTAGGTTTTTTTAGAGGTCAGTTATTATTAAGTGCATTTCTCACAAGTTCTACTTTCCTAGTTTTCTTAATATTAAAAGTACCTTTTGCTTTGATATTGTCAATAATAGTTGGAATTCTTGATATCATTCCTGGCATAGGAGCAACATTAGGAGTAAGCACAATTACTCTATTTGTGTTGTCTCAAGGTGTCTGGTTAGCATTGAGAGTATTGATAGCTTGTATTGTCCTCCAGCAGATACAAGACAACTTGATTGCGCCCCGAATTATGCAAGGTGCGCTGAATCTTAATCCTGTAGTGGTATTTTTTGCTTTGCTAATAGGCGCTAGAGTAGCAGGATTATTAGGTGTTTTTATATCTATTCCTATAGCTGGAGTAATTGTATCTTTATTTGAAATTGATGAAATGAAATCAGAAGTTTAGTAATTGGTTATTTGTCATGAAGTACCTTTTAGTTAATAATGGGAAAATAGCCATCTACAAATAAACATTGGGGAATGATGTCGGATTTAAGAGCAGAATTAACAGAAATTTTGGATGAGGCAGAGTGGGAGTGGCTAATTCCTCATGTACAAAGAGATGCAGTAATTTTGGTGGCACTTGAGCTAAACTTGGTGGATGTTGGAGTAGCGATCGCCAGTGATAACATACCATCAGTGGAACAGTGGATTGATAAGCAATTGATTGCCAAACCCACGACAGTACAGGTGGGAGAATGGAATAGCGATCGCACTAAGCGATTTAATACTCTGATTGTTCAGCCTTACGTTCTGGCGCAAGAAATAGTTGCAGCTTAATCAGTTTTTGTGGCGTTTTCCATCAGAGTTGGTGTTGTGATAGTTTCTAAGGAAATATGGCTTGTTGTGTCAGTTATTACTTGGTTATTGCCACGCACTAACTGGCTGATTTGGCCAATTAATTCGCCTAATTTGCCTTCGTCAAGTAAAGTATTGATTAAGGAAAGTCCACTGGTGGATAGTAGTAATTTGTTAATATCTTGACTGCTACTACTGCCGTTTGCACCAGGGAATGAGTAAATACGAGTATCTCCTAAAACTCCCGGTTGTGGTGCTAAAGCGGTGACAATTTCTGGTAGTTTATCGGCTAATTCTGGCCAGATTGAGGTAATAATTTTGGCAGTGAGGTTGGCGTTACTAATGGAATTTTCGGCAGAAATTTTTGCTTGAATACCTTCTGCTTCTGCTAAAACTTTATCGCGGTTAGCTGCTGCTAAAGTGCGAATTGCTTCAGCTTCTAATTCTGCTGCTTGTTGGGCGATTTCTGCTTGACGACGACGGCGGAAAGCATCGATTTCCACAACGTTGCGATCGCCAATACTCCGTTCTTCGGCTTCTCGTTCCGCAGCAATCACCGATAGGCGTTTGTTGCGTTCGGCTTTTTCAACTTCACCTGCTGTCTTAACTGATTCCTCGGCTTTGGCTTGTTGTGCTTGTGCAACAAAGCTTTCGCGTTTTTTGTTAGCAATAGCGATCGCTACATCTTCTTGAGCAAGCTTTGCCAATCTTTCTGACTCAGCTATCTGCACTTGTGCTTGTAGCTTTCCAGATTCTACACTTTGTTGACGTAAAATCTCTGCAAGTTCAGATTCCTGTTTTTGCAGTGTTTGTGCTACATTTAGTTGTTTATTGCGCTCTTCTAGGGAAATATCAGCTTCAATTTGGCTTTGCTGCACCGATAATTTTTTGCGAATTTCTTCTTCTTCAATTGATTTTTCCTGCAAAATTTTGGTACGGCGTACTGTTGCAGCTTCTCTATCTTTGGATTCTTGAATTTCGCGTTCTTTCTGGGCTTTTAGTGCTTCTACTTGTAATTTTTGCTCCAATTTAACGCTTTCTTGCTCTTGGGCAATTTGTAGCGATCGCTTTTGGGCATCTAGTTCTTTTTGCTCAATTGTCACTTGTGCTGCTAACTCAACTTCCCGTTTTTGTTGAATTGAGCGCTGAATAATTTCTGTTCGTAAACGCACACCTTGAGCATCAAAGAAGTTATCTGGATCGTAGGTAACACTTTCTAATATTTCTGAGATTGCAATGTTATTTAGAGTTAATCCCACTTTTTTCAAATCGGTGCCAACTAAGTTCAATACCTCCTGAGCAAACCCCAATTTATCAGAGTCTATCTCCGCTAAATCCTTAGTTTTAGCTGCCGCCCTAATTGCATCATCTGCTCGTTTCTCTAAAGCATTTTTAATATCTTCAGGAGTAATTTTAATGCCATTCTGAGATAGTCTAGCGGCTGCTGTTAAAACATCGTCTTCGGAGGCATTAATACATACATAAAAAGTGACTCTAATATCTGCTCGTAAGTAATCTTTAGTCCGAACTGCAAGTTTACCTGTGCGTTCCACATCAATGGAAATTTCTCGCAGAGGTACACGAGTTAGCTGATGAAATCCCGGTAGAACAATACAACCCCCATAGAGAATTACCGATTTTTTTTTAATAAAAAGACCACCAGTCCTGACGAAAGCTTCGTTGTTGGGTGTCACTACATAAACCCGCGTATAAGCAAACAGGCTAAATAGTAGTAATAAAACTAAAGCAGCAATAATTCCAGGAAATACTAATCCCCCGTTAATTTGGGCAACAGTCGGCTGGATTTTGACTGGAAGTGTTTGGGAAATTAATGTTGTTTGCTTTTTTTGTGTTTGAAAATTAATTTGTGGAGCTTCAGCTATTGTGACGCTAGGTAAGGACTGGATGAAAGTTAACCAAAAAAGCATATTTTTCCTCTCACTAAATTTAATTTATCTGAGATGAGTTAGTTAACCATTGTTCTTGATCAGGACTATCTTTGGCAATAACTACGTAAATTTGTGCTTTATGTTCAATGATTAAAACTTTTTCCCCACGTTGTGGTGCAATAGTTGCCCAGTCTGGTATCACAGCACTAACTGTTAAAAGATTACGTTTTGTATCCAGTACATCTACTTGTCCAATTCTACCTTGATTGCCGATAGGAATGTAAGCAGACGTAACAATACCAACGCAACCTATCAAGCGATCGCTACTCGCATCCTCGCCAAACTCGGCAAAAATCTTGCCAATTGGTCGTGCTATCAATCCTCCCATTAATAAACTGATCATCAGCGAACCAAATAATATAACACTTCCAACAAAAGCAGTAATATTATTTGAAGTTCCACTAATAAAAACATTTAACATCCACCCTAAAACGCCCCACAGGCTTAAATCTGTTGCTAGTAACAATATGAGTGGTGCTTTACCAAAACCTACCCATCCCAGAAATTGCCCAAAGCTCAATTCGTTATTGCTATCTGCATCTAAGTCTGCATCTACATCAACATCTGCATCAACATCTTGCCCTCCCCCGCCGGAAATTATCATAAAAAAGAACAACAAGACTCCCATCCCCAGAAAAATCCAATAGGGCAAGTTGGCTGGGCTAAACAGCATAATATTTTGTAAATTACATGTGCTGGTAGTTTTATAGCATCTAATCCATTTGAATTTCTTTTATTAATACTACAACTGTCAATACAAAAAGCTACATTTTTATCTTATGAGTATTTGCCTGAAAAACAATTATATTTTATTTAAAATAAAATATAATTGTTAAGCAAATATTAACCAAAGCTTAAGTAAATAAAAGACGATTTAACTCATACCACAGCATTTCATCAAAAGCTGTGGAAAAATCGAAGTCATTAGTACCAATGACTAATAACTTTGGAGATGGGAGGAATAGCCGCCCACTCAATGAAGGGATCGGAGGGATAGTCGATTTTCTTTGATTACCGAAAAATGTCTATTTTTTTAAATACAGTCACATTGCATAATTATATGAAGTCAAAAAAAATGTTTAACTTTAGACTAGAATAAGATTTTAGGTAGTATAAAATACATCAGTTGATCATCAGTGAAGGTAAGCAAAGGGTAAATATACCTCTTCACTATTGACTAAAGCAAAATTTTCTCCTTTAAAATTTATCCATCTAGGAGCTAGAATTGTTACCATAATTTCAGATTAGATGTTGAAACCTTGATCCAATCTGAAACCTTAGAACTATTAGAATGGCATCGCCTCTGCCAGCACCTTGCCACCTTTGCGGCAACTAAGCTGGGGGCGACAGCTGCGCGTCATCTGAAAATACCCGATTCTCAGACCCAAAGCGAACAGTTGTTAGAGCAAACCAAAGAAGTCTACCAACTGGAAAGCCGCCTCACCACGGGACTGTCATTTGAGGGAATTCAAGATATTGGCGATTCCTTAGAACGGGCAGAACGCAGTGGAATTTTGGCAGGGGATGAACTGTTAGCGATCGCTACCACCCTCGCTGGTGCCAGAAATTTGCGCCGTGTCATTGACAATCAGGAAGATTTGCCGATACTCACTGGGTTGGTTGCCGATTTGCGGACTTATCCAGAACTAGAACAGGAAATTCACCGCTGTATTGATGAACGGGCCCAGGTAACTGACCGCGCGAGTCTAAAACTGGGAGAAATTCGCACAGATTTGCGGCGATTACGCAGTCAAATTACTCAAAAGCTGCAAAATATCTTACAAGCAAAATCTGGAGCAGTTCAAGAACAGCTAATTACGCAACGGGGCGATCGCTTTGTCATCCCCGTAAAAGCACCCCAAAAAGATGCCATCCCCGGCATTGTTCACGATACATCTACCAGTGGTGCCACCTTGTACGTGGAACCTAATTCGGTAGTACCTCTAGGCAACCAACTGCGGCAGATCATCAGAAGAGAGCAAGCCGAAGAAGAAGCGGTTCGCCGTGCTTTGACGGAGCAAGTAGCCGCAGTTAAACCAGATTTGGAAAGATTGTTAGCGATCGCTACTACTTTGGATCTGGCAACCGCTAGATCGCGCTATAGTTACTGGCTAGGAGCGAATCCCCCGCGATTTATCCAGCGGGAAGACAGTGAAATCATTACCTTGCGGAACTTACGACATCCTCTGTTAGTGTGGCAGCAACAGCATGAACAAGGGCAACCAGTAGTTCCTGTAGATTTACTGATAAACCCGCTAATTCGGGTAGTGACCATTACCGGGCCAAATACTGGCGGTAAAACTGTAACCTTAAAAACCTTGGGGTTAGCAGCATTGATGGCCAAAGTGGGTTTATTTGTCCCCGCCCGCGAACCAGTGGAAATACCTTGGTTTGATAAGGTGTTGGCAGATATTGGCGATGAACAATCCTTACAGCAAAGTTTATCCACATTTTCTGGGCATATCCGCCGGATTAGTCGGATTCTAGAAGCATTGGGTACTGGGAACTTGGGACTGGGGACTGGAGAAAAAGAAATTCCTAATCCCCAATCCCTAGTCTTACTCGATGAAGTCGGTGCAGGAACCGATCCAGTTGAAGGTAGCGCTTTAGCGATCGCCTTGTTGCAATATCTAGCCAACCACGCCCAGCTAACAATCGCCACCACTCACTTCGGGGAATTAAAAGCCCTGAAATACGAAAATGAGCGGTTTGAAAATGCCTCTGTAGAATTTGACGAAAGTACTCTCTCGCCTACTTATCGTCTCCTGTGGGGCATACCTGGACGTTCTAACGCTCTGACTATTGCCCTACGCTTGGGATTAAAACCAGAAGTGGTAGAAGAAGCGAAAATTCAAGTGGGAGAGGCCACAGATGAAGTTAACCAGGTGATTGCTGGCTTAGAAGCGCAACGCCGCCGCCAGGAAACCAAAGCGGCCGAAGCCCAAAGTTTGTTGCAGCAAGCGGAACGTTTATACAAAGAAGTATCCGCAAAAGCCGCAAGTTTGGAGGAGAGAGAAAGCAGTTTGCGGGCTTCACAGGAAGTAGCAGTAAAACAAGCGATCGCTCAGGCGAAAGGTGAAATTGCCCAAGTGATTCGCCGTTTGCAGCAAGGTACGCCTACAGCCCAAGAGGCGCAGCAAGCAACTAATGCCTTGAATCAAATTGGCCAGCAATATCAGCCAGCAACGCCAGCAAAACCAAAAGCTGGGTTTATGCCCAAAATAGGCGATCGCGTCCGCATTCCCAAACTCGGACAGATAGCGGATGTGATCACCGCCCCTGATGAAGATGGCGAGTTAAGTGTTCGGTTTGGGCTAATGAAGATGACTGTGAAGTTGCAAGACGTAGAATCTTTAGATGGTCAAAAAGCAGAACCAATCGTCAAACCCAAACCAGCCCCAGCAGCAGTAACACCACCACCGCAAAGTGTTCCAGAAATTCGCACCTCGCAAAACACCATTGATTTGCGCGGTAAACGGGTGGCTGATGCCGAATACATTTTAGATAAAGCCATCTCGGAAGCTACAGGCCCAGTCTGGATTATTCACGGATACGGCACTGGTAAGCTGCGACAAGGAGTTCACGCCTTTTTGCAACAACATCCCAGAGTGAAAAACTACGAACCAGCAGAACAAGCAGATGGCGGCAGTGGTGTTACCGTTGCTCACATCAAATAAAGTTTACTTGCAAATGGTAATCTTGAGAATCTTTAGAGAGAATACCAACCAAGATTTACTGTTTGCGAGTTTCTTTATTAACTCAATCGATTAAGAATCAGCGTTGAACAGGTGAATCGTCGTCTAAAAACCTTTAAAATTTTGGATTATAGATATCGAAATCGTCACCGACGTTTTGGTTTAAGGTCGAATTGGATTGCGGGTATTTATAATCACGAATTAGCCCTATAAATCGGAGCAAAAAAATAAATTGATTAAATAATTTCAGTAATTAATCAATAACTGAAACCATGTTTGCTACCAATTTATTTAGTCAGAAAGTAGTAGAAAGCTAAATGCTATATATAGCATTTAGCTTTCATATCTCTGTTATGTTAATTTAGTTCCTCCAAAATTTGATTTATCTTGAGTGAGTTATGTAAGTTTTCTCCTTTCCCCACAAATTTTCCAATTTAAACTAAGAGCCTGCGTAATCTATGAGTTTTGCCGACTTAGCGCCAGCCGCCCCAGCCACGGTGACCCCAGCCACGGTGACCCCAGCCACGGCGACCCCAGCCACCTCGACCCCAGCCACCAGCTACAACCTGCTGTTCATCTTTGGATAGCTCTTCAAGCAAATCAGATTTAACGACTTGGTTTGACATAATTATTGACCTCACTTACTTAATCAGGTATCAAACATATATCTACAAAAAAGACATATGCTTAATACCTATGGTTTTATTTTTAAAACTGTTTTGTAGAGATTAAATTATCCTAAAGTTAGAAATAAAAAAAATAATTTTATCACTTATGGAACATGAAAAATCTAGCCTTTAGTCACCTTAAATTTCTTGATAAAAGCTGCAAAAGATATTGATGTTTTGTATCGGCTCAATAATTCGGTGTAGCAAAGGAAAAAAAGTGAAGCGAGGTACACACAGTGTCATAAAATTTGTCTTGCACCGACGGGAACAAAGCCCTTAGTAGACTTAAATAATAAACCTGTTGTGTTATTTCTTTCATGTGCGTGGTTTGTGGTTAGTTCTGCAATACCAACTAAGTTGGACAAAATCAATTATCCAATATCTTCAAACGCTGACTTTATTAAATTTTTAAGTTTGTCATCAGTTTTTTGGAGGTATCAATCGTCCTGATGTTGCCCAGTCTGTCCTGAAATAACAGGCTACACACAAGCAAAATTGGGGTGAGATAATGTTCAGCAGCAAGAAGAACCTTTAGCAACAGGCAAAAGATTTGTATAGTAATTATGTATACATGAAGACCAAATAATAAACATCAAGAAATTTCAAAATTTAAAACCGCAAATAAATTAGGAGGTATTCTACATAATTACTTAGCGATAATTAGCGGTTAGCATTCTTAAGATTGTTTATTTATACTCTTGTACGGAGCTAGCAGCGAAAGTCGAGTAAACCTTAACTAGAATTGATAATTTTCTACTTTGTCGAAAATAAATTTTCATCTAGAGTAGGACAAAGATACCTGCTGTTTACCACATAGAAAAAATCTAGCTGAAGCCTCAGGCTCATAGCTATGGGAAACCAAGCTTGATGCTAGAGAGTCTGGTTTCAAAATGGGTAACAGCAACATCCCCTATCAGCTTGATCACCTATGCTAAAAGTTATGCACTCGGCCGCCAACTCAGCCACTCCAAATTCCCAGTGGGAGGATTTAATCAAGCTTCCAGCCCCAAACACAGTTCAATGGGACAATATCAAAACCCAATTAGACTTGGTGCTGTTGGCGCTAGAAACTTTAACTGGGATTGGTTCAGAGGCTATGCTTTCGGCGGCAACTGATCTGAATTTAGAGTCAAGAGTGCCAGACCGCGTAGCTTTATGGCGACTGCGCCAATCAAATCCCCTACGCAAAGGTCAAGGAGGGCGAAAAAAGCTAGATGTCGAAGAAGCGCGATCGCTTGTTCTGATCATCTGCTACCTAGCCAAACAGCACCAGGAATTGATTCGCCGCGCTGTCGGACTGTTGGAACAAATGGCAGAAAATAACCGGGAACCTCACCAGGCTGCTTTACTTGGAGATTATATTGATGCTTTTTGCAACACCTACCAAGAGCGGATGGAAGAGGACGAGAAAATCTCAACGGATTTACTTACCAACCTGGCACTAAAACTGCTTGTAGATTTACTTTTTTACAGTGCTCCTGGTGGGCATCGCCGTCTCTGGCTAGCACTTATAGATCGTTCTACAAAATTTTAGATTTGAAATTCCTCAACCAAAATTCGCTTTGGAAAGTTTGCTAGGTAAGGATTCCTTTTTGATGGTCGTTAGCTTTTGGGCGATGCGCTATCAGTACTGCTTCCTCCTTGCATAAAGGAAGGAACCTGACAAAGTTATGAGTGGAGGAATCCGCCGTTTCAACTTTTCTTTGCAAGCAACTGGCTCAACTTTTTGCAAAATCCCAAATAGTCTTCTTCGCAGTTCCTGCCATGCCTCTATCAAATTCTGTCATTCGTTGCTACACACCGCCTACTTGCACGCTAGAAGTATTCGCCCAAAGCTCACCTCTGTCCCGTTGGATGGGGAAAACTGTCCTCAAGCACCTGAGCTTTGAGCTACGTTTTGATGATCCCCGACTACCGGAAGAACACAGAGTCCCAATTCAAGGCGATCGCGACCAACTCGAAGCCTTATGTGATGCAGTTACAAACTACGTACAAGAATTCCTCCAACAGTCTCCAGAAAGCTTTTGGGTCAGCTTCTCCGGTACCCAGCAGTCAAGCACAGCACTGGATGAGCCGGAATTAAAGTCTTCAACAAAAACATTAAATTCCTTTAATACCCAGATTTCTGGGGCAAATATCCACCTAGAACCAAGCAGCTATTTAACTCATAATTTATTTCTCGGTTCTCTTGCTAACCACTCATCTGGCCCCGTAATTCAACTCAGTCTGCTGCAACTATTTGATTTGGCAAGTGCTTTAGATGAATACTCAACTGATGTTATGGCACTCCCAACTCTCAATAGCAGGAGTTCGACTCTGAGGTTCCCTGCTTGGGCCCCTATTGCCGCAGTATTAGTATTAGGTGTAGGTTTTTTACCAGTTACTTGGCAATATGCTAACAACATTAGGGAAAAGCAACAGCAGACAGCTAAAACAGCAGATCCAGCAGCCCTAAAGACTGCTTTAGAACCTTCACCCTCACTAAACTTTCCCACGCCTGAACCCGGATTTACCACTCCATCAGATAATTTACTAGGTTCTACCCCTCCACTTTCTACATCCAGTTTGCCCCAAGCACCTCTAACAGCCCCTAGTTCCAGTTTCTCTACACCGCCACCTCTATTTCCAAATAATGCACTGACAATACCGCAGGGTACGACTTCAACCCTTCCTACTAATCGAGCGATGCCTTCTCTGCAAGACGCTACGCGAACGGCGAACGCTAACGCACCATCCAGCAAAACCCCAGGACAGGAAATAGCCATACTACCAAATCTGGGACAGAACCCTACAGGAGCAAGTCCCCAAGCTGGTACTCTCCCTCAACTGCGGAATTTGCCACCCAGACTATCTTCTAGCACAAGCAGCTTACCAACTAATATCTCACCAGTCCCTCCATCTATTGGCACTATACCCAATAATAGTGCTAGCAATATCCCTACCCAACCTTCCCCACTAAACTCACAACAGCTAGAGGAAAGAATTAATTCTCTACAGCCACCTTCTCCTGGGGAGAAACCTGCTTCACAACTTCCCTCCTCTAGAACTGCGGATAATAATCCATTCATCGATCAATTAGGGGATGGACGCAAAACCCCTACATCCACAGAAGTGGCTACTGGCACTTTATTTGATACACCCCAAATAGCAGAAGCTAGAGAATACCTAAAAAAACGTTGGCAACCACCCACTGGACTAGGACAAACATTAGAGTACAGTTTGATAGTTAGTGTTGACGGCACAGTTGAACGAATTTTTCCCCTTAATAAGGCAGCAAGAGAATTCGTTGATACCGCTGGGATGCCTGAAGTTGGTCAACCTTTTGTTTCCGCCAATACACGTGGACAAAACGTCAGAATTCGAGTTGTTCTCAGTCCTGATGGCAAGGTACAGACGTTTCCAGATGAATAAGTAAACTAATCCGTTTAATGCCACTTGTAGAACTGGTACAAACCTTGTGCCAGTTTCTATTTAATTCAATTGCTCTTGAGGTTGTATTTTGGAGTCCAGTTACCAAACTGGTCTTACTATTGATACCAGTAAACCTACCAATCAATACAATTACTATTAACACCAATTCTCCAAAATAAAACTACTGTTACAAGTCTGGAAACCCAGATTAAATCTTACGCCTATTAATTATGAATTGGTATAAATAACTCATATAAAAGGTAGGAAATATGCAAACGATTGGTACTCAAAAAGACAGTCCAGCTTGGGTTATTCAAACTTGGGCAGCTTTTGTGATTTCTATTTCTATGACCACCTTTGGTATTGTAAATTTGCCTGTGAATACTTGGGTAAAAGGCTTTATGGGTATGGGTTTAGCTTTTTCTGTTGGCTCAACTTTTACTTTGGCAAAAACTACTAGAGACTTGCACGAAACTAGAAGATTAACTGCTAGATTAGACGAGGCGAAAGTAGAAAAATTGCTTTCACAACACGATCCTCTAAATTTAAAATGAAGGCAG
The DNA here is from genome assembly GCF_015714705.1 of Nostoc sp. NZL. Lineage (NCBI taxonomy): Bacteria > Bacillati > Cyanobacteriota > Cyanophyceae > Nostocales > Nostocaceae > Nostoc > Nostoc sp. NZL. Next base: position 54,970 of record NZ_WBKL01000028.1, read on the forward strand.
TCATACCAATTTTAGATTAAGATTAAAAGGCTTTACCAAAAAGCTGTTAGAAATTAACTATATTACCAAAAACAAAAGGACTGGTATATCCAGTCCTTTATTATATTAATTTAACGTTTTTATCTTAATAACGGGATTTTTTTGTCTTTAACTTTTGCTTTTTACGCCGACGTTCACTAGCAGCAACTGCCTGTTCTACCGGATAACCCACTACAGGAATTACCTGATATTTGCGCTCATCTTCTAACTTCTTCAGTTCAGTGTAATCAACCCAGTGAATGCAATCAACTGGACAAGTGTCAATTGCTTCTTGGATAATTTCTTCCGCGTCCCCATCTTGCCGAACCACGCGCGATCGCCCGTAATCTGGTTCAATGTAAAAGGTGTTACGTGCAACATGAGCGCAGTGCTTGCAACCAATACAGGTGATTTCATCAACATAAACACCATTTTGGCGCAGAATACCGCCCAATTCCGGTTCTAAACCAGAACGTTCTGGGGCATCCCGTAAAAAACCCCCTAATTCTGGTTCCAAACCGGAACGATTGTCTTCTTGTTCTTCCGGCGACGGCAGAAAATCAGCCATTACGCACTCCAGCGCTGTACTACTAGGCGAATTGAACCATCTTCATTTTTTTGTTGTTCAGCGACTTGAAAGCCAACACGAGCGGTTTCTTTCACAACTGTTTGATAAGCATAGCGCTGTGTTACCTGGCGCAAAAATCCATCTACAGACAGGTTTTGCTGCCAATATTGCAAATCAGCTACCAGTTCATATTCCTTGCCATTCCATCTAAAGCCGATGTCGTAGCCATTTTCCTGCTCAATACTAACTTCCGCAGGATGGGTTTGACCGCGATAGCCGCGTACTTCGCGTGGTCCGGGTTTCCAGTCTATGCCTAATTCAGTCAGAGCATCTTTTAAAGAATCAAGGTTACGGATTTGAGTCTTAATTTGGCTAAAGTGTGACATGGTGGTTGTGAATTAATTACACTAAACTACTGTGAAAACTTACCAATCGCTGTAAGTGGTGTGTGTATTCGCCACATTAGATTGCTGCACCTTCGCGGCGAAATATTCTGAGGTTGGCTCATGATTAAGTACTTGCCCCAGCTGTGCCTCTATTGCTGCTGTAACCTCAGCGCAAGAAGCACCCACAATGCCAGTGACTTTTTCTTGTACCCGACCGTCTGGATAGATTATGAACTCTAATGTCTCCATGCTCTTGGCCAACCACGATAAGTACGCTTAAATTCTACTGCCTTAGCAGAAGGCTACAAATATAGCCATCGGAACATTTTTACTTAGATACAAACTTGCCATTTGTTAAATAATGTTCCATCTCTCAACATATATATCTCAGAATCTTTACAAAACTTATTAATTTTATAAGCAGACACATCAGTCTTTAGTTAGTCTCTCTTAACCTTACCAATTAGTCAAGGTAACTACTAAGCTTGCTAAATAAGCTGCAAAAGCCCTAAAAATAAGCATTAGACGTAGTATAGCCAGCAGGTCAATTCACAAAAATATAAAATTTATTGAAAAATTTTATCATTACCATTAGGTTGGACTTGTTGTAGCAAGGGTTCTCACTTAGGTTAGATGCAGCGCCGGGTATGCTGAAAGAGCACTAGCTGTTTATACCTCTTGAGTACGCGGCAACAAGTAACCTCTGGGTCACAACTAATCATTAAATGAAAACACTCCTTTGGATTTATGAACTTATAGAAGGAGCTAGTTGCCAAACCCTCGAATATTCTCTAATAACTTGCCGAGCCTGATCAGAGATAAATATTGTAGCTGTTTGGACAGCAATCTTTGCAGCATCTCGGCGACGTTGAAACTCACCTTCTTTACTGTGATATTCTTTTGCCAAATATGCCATTTCTCTAGTAATATAGTGCTTATTAATTAAGTGAAAATTACAACCTAATAACATTATCAAAATAGCAAGATTAGCTGCTATCTCTTTTTCTATATCTTCAAACCTAGTTAAGACTTGATATGAATAAATACTTGCATGGGATACGTTACACAACGCTCCCCAAAGAATTTTTAACTCTTTAAGTTCTGGTGTAACAATTTTCTTCAAAATTGCGTTTGAAAAATAAATTGTTTCTCCAGCTATCCACTTCGATATGAGATTATCATTTTTTCGTAGAGAAGCGAACTTTGCAATCATTAAAGCTTCATAGACTGATCGTAGTAAAGCTAAACCTGAACCGTGTAAACCGTCTAAAGTTAGTATTAGGCTTGAGTAAAGAGCAATTTCACTTTTTATCACTGCTGAAAATATTGGTTTTTCTGCATCACCATGCTGCGTCAGGTGACGATGTTGAAGAAAACCGACAAATAATTCAACATATTCATGCTGTGTATCAATACAGTTTTTGATAACCGATATGTGTTTAGAAAACTTTTCTTGAGCAAGAGTTAGGTTGCGTTGACGTTCTTTTTCTAATTCATCGAATCGCATATCTAAACTATTAAGTTACATCACTTACTATTGAAACACCTTAGCTTTTTAATTTTACTTCAAGTCTGTAGTTACGGCATCATCGAGCAGTGCATCGTCGTGTTGTTTCGCCATTGTTGCAAATGCTTCCTCCCACCTATTACGAGATTTTGCCAACAAGCACTCAATTTTTCAATAACTTTTAATGCGATCGCACTTTTAGGTATGCGTGTAATATGTGTAGAAGTAACTTAACTTAGACATCGCTCTTTACTCTATATATGTATATGCAAGCATTGCTTTTGGCACAACCACTCATGCTGTCACCATTTCCGAAACTGAATCTGGGGATGCTGGCTCAAAATCTAATACCATAATTTGCTCTGGGCGTAAACCGACAGATTCGTAAGTGCAGCCGTTGCGATCGCTAAATTCAACCTCAAACGCAGCACCACCAGCTAATAATTCTATTACTGTCCCAACTTGACCACGGTATAAATTGTATTCAGGCAGATTAATTGTCAGTGCCAACCTTCATTAGTTCGCTCCAATGCAGCTTAATACTGCATTGGATAACTGATTTAACGCTATTTGCCCTTACCGCCGCCAAAAAGTTTGTATATTCCGTATCCAATAGCTGCCGCAGCAGCAACAGGTGCAGCAGCAACTATCGCAGTACCAGCGATCGCACCTCCCCCAACAACACCACCGATACCTGCAAGGGTACTCATGATTGCAGCACCAGAAGCACCAGCAGCTACTGTTACAGCACCAGCACCAGCTACACCAGCAGCAGCCCCAATATTTGTAGCTGTTCTTGCAGCTGCACGAGCTTCACGTTCTTCCGCAGACAAATCCGGTTGGTCTTTGAACAAAGTTTCATTCATTATTTTTGCTCCAGCATAAGCTGGGCCTGCTGCCAATACAGCAGGAGCAGCCGCCATACCACCACCAACCACACCACCTGCCGCAGCTAGACCAGAAGTGATTCCTGCCCCTGAAGTTGCTGCAACAGATAACCCTGTAGCAGCACTGACAGCAGCCCCTGCGGCCGCACCTGTCTCTACAACGGCTTTTACTGTCTTTAGGTCTTTAACGCCTAAAGTTTTTTCTACAGCAGTTTCTACACCTTTTTCAACGGCTTTATTGGTAATATCTTCAAAATTCATAAATCAATTTCTCATAATCTGGTACACGATACTCTACTACTAGAGCATAATTATTACCAAAGTTGTAACAGTATTAATACTAGTGGCATTTCGCTGTATACCAAATCAGCAACAAAGAGTTTGAAGCTGCTTAGAATAGTAGTGATAGGAGAGAATTATAATTATGAGCGTCGTCATTCCTAATGAAATATTAACTGCAACTCGGATGACTGAAGGCGAAATGAAGCAGGAAATTGCAGTGATGCTCTTTCAAAAAGAAAAGTTAACCCTTGCTCAAGCAAGCCGATTTGCAGGGATAAACCGTATAGCATTTCAGCATCTACTCGCAAGTCGTCAAATTTCAGTGCATTATGGCGTGGAGGATTTTGAACAAGATATAGAAAACTTGCGGGCGATGGGTAGACTGTGATCATTGTCAGTGATACTTCGCCCATTAATAACCTCGCCGCCATTAACCATCTTCATTTACTACAACAGCTTTACGGAACAGTCCTAATTCCTGAAGCTGTCTACCGAGAACTGACTGATCCCAACTTTCCAGTTGCAGGTGCAACTGAAGTACAAACTTTTATCTGGATTCAAACTCGTCCAGTTCAAGATCGTATACTGGTTGAAGCACTCAGCAATGAACTGGATATTGGTGAAGCTGAAGCGATCGCTCTAGCAGTGGAAATGAAAGCAGATCAAGTATTGATTGATGAACGTCGTGGTCGCATGGTTGCAGCTAGCCTAAATCTTAGTTACACAGGAATTTTAGGGATATTGGTTGAAGCTAAAAGTCAAAGGCTAATTTCTGCCGTGAAACCTCTGTTAGATGCTCTAATTAATCAAGCAGGATTCTGGGTGGCTGAACCTTTAGACAAGAGGGTTTTGCAGCTTGTTGATGAAGATGACACTATTTAATATGCTCTATCTAGCCTAGACCAAAGGTGGTATAGCTTTTATAACTACCATCACGCGTAGGCGTAGCCAGCCGTAGGCATCGCTTTAAGGTATATTTGGATTTTTGATGCTATTTCGCGTGAAAATTTGCTCAAGCCTAAATCACTCAGCAAGAATTTCTGGTGAAAAAACTGATTTGGTTGGGGAAGAAACTAGGATAATGAAGCATAATTAACCTTTATAGCTAAAAGCTGTCAGCCATCAGCCACAAGCTGAGATGGTAAAGTTTGAAGGCTTGTGATTCAACTTAAGTAATTGACTATGAGTACAGCAAATATTTCGCCAGCTATCCGCATAGGAGTACTAGGTTTCGGCGGACTCGGACAAGCCGCCGCCAAGGTACTTGCTGCTAAACAGGAAATGATTTTAGTCGCAGCCGCAGATCAAAAAGGTTACGCTTACGCTGCTGAAGGTTTAAATACTCAAGAATGCATTGCAACCTACCAATCCCAAGGTTCGGTAGGTCATTTAGAACCAGTTGGTACGTTAACAAATCAAAGTATTCAGGATGTAATTGAAATAGCTCAACCTGTGGATGGGTATTTTCTGGCTTTACCCAACTTGCCAAATGACTTTATTCCCTCTGTAGCCAAGGAGTTTATTAAATCTGGTTGGCGTGGGGTGCTAGTGGATGCGATTAAGCGCACCACTGCTGTAGAACAACTACTGGCGATGAAAGAAGAACTGCAAGCGGCCGGAATTACCTACATGACAGGATGTGGTGCAACACCCGGATTGTTAACAGCCGCCGCCGCTTTAGCCGCCCAAAGCTACGCCGAAATTCATCAAGTCGAAATTACCTTTGGGGTAGGAATTGCTAACTGGGAAGCTTACCGCGCCACCGTTCGGGAAGACATTGGTCATATGCCTGGTTACACAGTGGAAACTGCTAGGGCGATGACTGATGCGGAAGTAGAAGCGCTATTAGATAAAACTAATGGTGTACTTACTTTGACGAATATGGAACACGCTGATGATGTGATGCTAGAGGTAGCGGGAATTTGCGATCGCGATCGCGTTACTGTTGGTGGTGTAGTCGATACTCGCAATCCCAAAAAACCCCTCAGCACCAACGTTAAGGTAACAGGGCGTACCTTTGAAGGTAAGATTTCCACCCATACCTTTACTCTGGGAGATGAAACCAGTATGGCAGCCAATGTCTGCGGCCCTGCTTTTGGCTATCTCAAAGCTGGTAGACAATTGCACCAACGCGGCATTTATGGAATATTCACTGCTGCCGAAATTATGCCCCAATTTGTTAGGTAATAGTTAGGAGTTGGCAGTTAAGAGTTAGGAGTTAAAAATATAAAATCGCAAAATTGGAGTCTCTAAATATGCTCCAAACTTGCGATTTTAAACTCCTAACTCCTGAGTGTTAACTTCTAAGTTTTTCTAAGCTGGTGGCAGTTCTGGAGAAAAAATATCTGTCAAATTCTCCTCAAGTAGCGAATCTGGTGTTTGTATAATAAATGGAAGTTCGGCTCCCACAAGTCCTTGTTGGATGCGTTCTAAAGTATCGTTAAAAACGACAAACAGAGGATATATTGTATTAGCTCCCTCACTCAAAATATGACTGTGGCGCAGAGGCATCAACCACTCATAATCATTGTCTAGGCAAACTTGGGTTTGTCGCCAACGTCCTAACAAATCAGAAAAGTCTTCGTGAGCACGGTGAATAAAGACTAAAATTTCTGCTCCTGTTTTGATTTTCCACTCTGGATCGCACATCAAAATTGCCACATCACAGGGTAAGCAAATCGTTTGTGGGGCTGTTGTAGCAGTGTTGCGAAGACGGACAATGGGCAAGGGAATAGTGATGACACTTTCATCTGGACGCCGCAGACTGGGAATCATCTCTAAGTATGGCCGATATTGCTTTAGTAAGGCGATCGCAGCTAGATGATTGCTGTATTCTGCCAAACTCGCTTCGTAGTGAGATTTTTGCACAGTCATAGTTTATTAAATAGTTAGGAGTTAGGAGTTAGGAGGTAAAAATAAAATTTATAAGTTAGGAGTGAAGAATGAAGATGATAAATAGAGAGTTTAAACTTCTAACTTATAACTCCTAACTCCTAACTATTAATCCCCTATCCCAGCTTTTCAAACACCGCAAACATTGGCAGATACATCGCTAACAAAATGGTTCCAACCATTCCCCCTAGAACTACAATCATCACCGGTTCCAAAATACTGGTCATTGCTTTTACTGCTTGCTCGACTTCATCTTCATAGAAATCGGCAACTTTCATCAACATTGCATCTAATTCTCCAGTTTCTTCTCCGATACTAATCATCTGAATTGCCATAGCCGGAAAAACGCTATCTTTTTGTAAAGCAATGCTAATCATACCTCCTTGTTGAATTTCCATGCGGGCTGCGTCTATGGCATTGGCAATTACTTGGTTTCCTGATGTATCTCGGACAATTTCTAGGCAAGTTAAAATTGGTACACCTGAACGAGTCAAAGAACCAAAAGTCCTGCTAAAGCGGGCAACCGAAGATTTTTGAATTAAGTCACCAAATAATGGCATCTTGAGGGAAAGACGATCAATTGTGATGCGACCAACAGGAGTTTTACCGTATTGTGTAAAGGCAACTTTCAGTGCTACAAGAACACCGATAAGTACGAAAACCTTCGGACTTCTCAAAAATTGGCTAGCATCCATCAAGAATTGCGTTAAAGCTGGTAATTCAGTTCCAATTTCTGTAAAAATCTTTGCAAAAATAGGAATAAGAAAAATGGTCATACCGAGGAAGATAGCAACTGCTATAAAACCCACAACCACTGGATAAGACAATGCTGATTTAATTTGGTTTTGTAAGCGGGCAACATCTTCTAACAACTTGGCTAAACGATTCAATACTTCGTCTAGAACACCACCAACTTCGCCTGCTTGAATCATACTCACATATAACCCATCAAAGCAGTCAGGATGCTTCCGCATTGACTCTGAAAGATTCATTCCGCTTTGAACATCACTGCTAATGTCCACAAGAGCTTGTTTCAGTTTAGGATTACTACACTGTTCAGAAAGTACCCCCAGACTTCTAACGATCGCAACTCCTGCATTCATCAAAACGGCAAATTGACGGGAAAAAACGGCTTTGTCTTTCACAGAAACCTTAACTAAGGAAGTCTGGAATTTTTTTAAGTCAAAATTTGCCTGAAATCCTTGAAATTGTTTGAGTTCTTGAACTACAAAACCTTGATCTCTGAGATTAGTACGAGCTTGCGTCAAGGATTCAGCAGTAATTTTTTCTGTTCGGGATTTTCCTTGAGAATCCCGAACACGGGCAACGTAGGTTGGCATAAATCAATTCAAAATTCAAAATTCAAAATTTAAAATAATCAAGGGTTTTCCACCCTCTCCATCTCTCCTATTCCCAATTCCTTTAATGCGCTCTGGCAGCCGCACCGGGTTTCGCACCTGCGGCAGATGCTTGCGGTGTAGAAGTGCCGATGAGGCGTTGGATCTCATCTGGCTTAGAAGTCTTAGACATTGCCGCTTCAAAGGAAATTGTTCCTGCTTTGTAAAAATCGGCTAAAACCTTCTCCAGAGTTTGCATCCCCAATTTGCCGCCAGTTTGAATAGCTGAGTAAATTTGAGATGTTTTGCCTTCTCGAATCAAGTTAGAAATAGCAGGAGTAACAATCAGAATTTCTTGAGCCATCACCCGACCATACTCACCGGGTTTAGGGTTTTTCTTGGACACCAAAGTTTGGCTAAATACTGCCACTAACGAGTTAGACAACTGCACCCGCACTTGGGTTTGTCTTTCATGGGGGAAAACGTCGATAATCCGGTCAACTGTCTGTGCCGCGGAACTGGTGTGGAGAGTACCAAATACCAAGTGTCCTGTTTCGGCTGCGGAAATTGCCAAAGAAATTGTTTCCAAATCGCGCATTTCTCCCACCAAAACAATGTCTGGATCTTCCCGCAAAGCTGCTTTCAAAGCATTAGCAAAGCTCTTAGTATCTTCACCCAGTTGCCGTTGGTGAACCAAGCTTTTAATTGGTTCATAGACAAATTCAATCGGGTCTTCCACCGTCAAAATATGCTCTGCCTTGGTGCGGTTAATCAAGTCGATCATTGCCGCTAGGGTAGTTGTCTTGCCGGAACCTGTAGGGCCTGTTACTAGGATTAATCCCCTGGGCTTATCTGTCATTTCCCGCACCACATCTGGCAAACCTAATTTTTCAAAGTTAGGAATCTTAGAACTTAATGCCCGTAAGCAAGCAGCATAAGAACCACGTTCTTTATAGACATTGACCCGGAAGCGAGCTAGACCCTTAACACCATAAGAACAATCCAACTCCCAGTTTTGCTCTAAAGTTTTACGCTGGGTGTTGTTGAGCATACTAAAAATCAGCCTTTGACATTGATCAGCTGTCAATACATGCTCACCTATGGGGGTGAGTTTGCCACTGATGCGGAAGTAAGGAGGTAAACCTGCGGATAAATGCATATCCGAGCCACCCATTTCAATCAACTGTTCCATCAGGTCTTCAATCATCATTTCCATAGTTCTGCTTCCTCTTAATGTTTGTTATTTGGCTAAAGTTACTAAGCATTGACCAATGACTATTACTCTTAAAACCGAGATGTCATACAGTAGGGACAATCCAGCCATTCTTGTTTCAATGTGGCCTCGCAAGTCCGGCAAGTAAGACCAGTCTTGCGTTTGGCTTTTAACTCGGCTTCTAAACCAGTATCAGTAAACGTCACTCGTTCTACTTCTTCTAGAGTGGTGGAACCTTGGCGCACTAAGTCCAAACTGTAAGCCAGCAAGGTTTTCATGCCCTCTTCTATTGCCACTTCCTTGATACGTTCCGTGGGTGCATCTTCGTTAATGAGAGTTTGCAGGTTTTCGGTGACTCGCATGACTTCATAAACACCACAACGCCCTTTGTAGCCGACGCCATTACATTTTGAGCAAAGCTGATTTTTGGTTTTGGCTTCGGCGATCGCATCTAATGTCAAGGTGTTAGCTTTGTAGAAGGTGACTCCCACATCAGAGGAAGCTGATAGACCATAACGAGCCAGTTCCTCAGTTGTGGGAGTGTAGGGAACACGGCATTCAGAACATACACGCCGCACCAAACGTTGAGCTAAAACGCCAATTAGGGAACTTGAAACCATGAAAGGCTCAATCCCCATTTCTCCCAAACGAGCGATCGCTCCTGGGGCATCATTGGTATGTAAGGTAGTTAATACTAAGTGACCGGTCAAGGCAGCTTCAATTGCTGTTTTTGCCGTTTCCTTATCCCGCGTTTCACCCACCAGCAGCACATCTGGATCTTGTCGCAAGAAAGCCCGCAAAGCGGTAGCAAAATCCAGCCCTTTTTCCCGAATCACCTGTACTTGAGTAATCCCTGGAAGACTGTACTCAATTGGGTCTTCTACAGTACTGATATTAATTCCAGGATCATTCTTTTCTGAGAGTGCAGAATACAGCGAGGTTGTTTTCCCAGAACCAGTTGGCCCAGTTACCAAAATTAGCCCAAAGGGACGGCTAACCATATCCTGGACAATATGTAAAGTCTCTGGATCGGTAATTAACTTATCTAATCCCAGTTGGGTGGAGGAGTTATCCAAAATCCGCAGCACCACCTTTTCCCCGTAACGACTGGGTAAGGTATTCACCCGGAAGTCTACTTTACGTCCCTCAAACATTCGTCGGATACGTCCATCTTGGGGTAGACGGCGTTCAGCAATGTCTAGATTGGAGATGATTTTAAATCGGGCTGTCACTGCCGGGATAATTTTTTTCGGTAGGGGATCAAAAGCTTCACGCAGTACGCCATCTTTCCGAAAGCGAATGCGTAAGTTTTCTTCTTGCGGTTCGATATGAATGTCAGAAACGCCCTCATGCAAGGCTTTAGCCAGGATTCTGTTAACTAGGTTAATGACTGGGGCATCCTCTGCACCCTTCATCGCTGCCCCTAGATCAGCCTCCATTTCTTCAGGAGCATCAGAAATATCGAGATTTCCGAGGTTTTCTAAATCCTGATTAATATCTGTAAACTTTTCTTGTTCCAGGTGCTTTTGCCGAACAGCCATTTCATCCAGATATTGGTTGATTAGCTGCTGGTAGTCTTCCTGTGTAATCACCATGCGCTGCAACGCCAAGCCTTGAGGGCGCAAGATGCGGTTCAGGTCATCGGAAGCCTCTAGATTATCTGGAGCAACCATCGCCACTAAAACTGAGGGCGGGGTTTGGTCTTCGTGTTTCGATAGTGGTACTAAACGATGGCGACGACAGATATCCACTGGGATGAGGGTTTCAATCAGGTTCCCCATCATCGTGCTGCCAAAGGAATTGACTTCCGGATCAAGGAATTCAACACCGTATAGTATTTTAAGTTCAAATAGCTGTTGTTTTTTGTATTGCCTGAGCAACTCAGGTGATAGTTGTTGCCCAGTGATTGACTCTAGTACTTCCGTTAAGGGTCTGCCAGATTTACGGCTTTCAATTAGTGCCTGCCTCATCTGTTCGGTATTGACATAGCCAGATTGCACTAGCTTGTTGCCGAAGGGCGAAAACTCTGTTCTGGTAGTTAGAGCGGTACTGCGCCGTTGTGGTGACGAGTAAGTCATAAATGAGCAATTGATTTGGGGAAACCTCTGCTTAAAGTATTCCCAGGCTGTGAGACAGAATTCTCATTTCCTAAAAAAGTCCTGAGTCACGTCGCTTTGCTCCGAATTAAAAATTTAAAATTCAAAATTAAAGATATTTTCAAATAAGATGAGGGCGAGTTACATTCAGCGCTACTCTTGCAAATTACTCGTTCGGGTTCCCGCCTTAGTGGAGTCTGGGCTAACGTGTTCACCATTTGTCACAATAAGATGACGGTTACATCACTTCCAAGAACTTATCGGCAAAAAAATCAGCCTCAGTGGCACGTCGTGGATGACGACGGTTGCAAGCTGTGGAGATACACTGCCATAAAAAGCATCTGGAATGAGTAGACAATGATGGATGAAAATAAACAGATAAACAATACAAGCCAGCAATTGGGTGAACCAACAGAGGTAAAGCAAGCAATGAAGAGTGACTCCCCAGCCCAAACTAATTTCAATGAATCTGGTAGCGAGGTTACAGAGCAAGTGGCAGCCCAAACTAATGTATCGGGAGATACGACTACTCTCAATCAAGAAAATGGTGTCGCTGCAACTGAAGTGGAAACGACAGCTTTGGCAGAACTGACTCAACAAATCGAGTCTCTCAAAACGCAACTAGAAGAGCGTAGTACGCAATATATGCGGATTGCCGCTGATTTTGAGAATTATCGGAAACGTACTAGCAAAGAAAAAGAAGAGCTAGAGACACAAATCAAGCGGAATACCATTCTGGAATTGCTGCCAGTAGTCGATAATTTTGAGCGGGCGCGATCGCACCTCAAACCTCAATCTGATGGCGAAATGACCATGCACAAAAGTTACCAAGGCGTTTACAAACAATTAGTAGATAGCCTGAAGCGCTTGGGTGTATCACCAATGCGTCCTGAAGGCCAAGAATTTGATCCCAACCTGCACGAAGCAGTAATGCGCGAACCTACGGATGAACATCCTGAAGGAACAGTGTTAGAAGAGTTAGTGCGCGGATACTTCTTGGGCGAACGCGTGCTACGCCATGCAATGGTCAAAGTAGCTGCTCCTAAGGAAGATACCCCTGCTGCACCAGAAGATCAGTCGAGTTCAGCCAACAGTTAAGCTGTAGTCGCTCGCCTCACTGACCTAAAGTGCCTGGGTTCTAGCAAGGACGAGCATCGCGTACCTAAAACTTGGACAAGGCTTTGGATAACTCTCTGTGCTTAACTTCTCTTTTGCTACCAGCAACAGGGGTTCCACAGACGTTATCCGCTAGCCTTGGTTCATAGCAAAAAAGTTAGTCCGCGACATAATTACAGCAGAAAGAAACAGTAAAAATACTGGCAAGTATGGGAAAAGTTATTGGGATCGACTTAGGCACTACTAACAGTTGCGTCGCAGTTTTGGAGGGCGGTCAACCACTGGTGATCTCCAATTCTGAAGGTGGACGAACTACTCCAAGTATTGTGGGATTTGGGAAGAGTGGCGATCGCTTGGTTGGTCAATTGGCAAAGCGCCAAGCCGTAACCAATGCCGAAAACACAATTTACAGTATTAAACGATTCATCGGGCGGCGTTGGGATGACACTGACATAGAACGCGATCGCGTCCCTTACAACTGTGTCAAAGGTCGAGATGATACCGTTGATGTCCAAATTCGCTCAAAAAACTACACGCCACAAGAACTATCCGCCATGATCCTGCAAAAGCTCAAGCAGGATGCGGAAAACTTTTTGGGTGAGGAGGTCACTCAGGCAGTGATCACCGTACCAGCATATTTTACAGATGCCCAAAGACAAGCAACTAAAGATGCTGGCACGATTGCTGGACTAGAAGTCCTGCGAATCATCAATGAACCAACAGCTGCGGCTTTAGCTTTCGGATTGGAAAAGCAAGACCAAGAGCAGCTAATTTTAGTATTTGACTTGGGAGGCGGTACCTTCGACGTATCGATCTTGCAACTTGGGGATGGCGTTTTTGAAGTTAAGGCGACTTGTGGTAACAACCACTTGGGTGGAGACGACTTTGATAATGCGATCGTGCGTTGGATGATGGAACGTTTCCAGCAGCAAGAAAAGATCGACCTTTCCCAAGATAAGATGGCACTGCAACGCCTGCGGGAAGCAGCAGAAAAAGCAAAAATTGAACTCTCCAGCATGGTGAATACCTCCATCAACTTACCGTTTATCACGGCTGATAACACCGGGCCAAAACATCTGGAGATGGAACTCAGCCGCTCTAAATTTGAAGAACTGGCAGGGAAATTAATTGAAGGCACCATCGAACCAATGATCCAAGCGCTCAAAGATGCGGATCTCAAACCACAAGCTATAGATCGGATTATTTTGGTAGGAGGTTCTACTCGTATTCCCGCAGTTCAAAACGCGCTGATTAAGTTTTTCAACGGCAAAGCTCCTGATCGCTCTATCAACCCTGACGAAGCCGTAGCATTGGGAGCAGCTATCCAAGCAGGTGTGTTGGGTGGCGAAGTTGATAATCTCTTACTATTGGATGTTACCCCTCTGTCTTTGGGAATTGAAACTTTGGGTGAAGTGTTCACCAAAATTATTGAACGCAACACCACAATTCCTACAAGTAGGTCACAAATTTTTTCCACAGCAGTTGATGGGCAAACCTCAGTAGAAATTCACATCCTCCAAGGTGAACGGGCAATGTCACGAGATAACAAGAGTCTCGGCAAGTTTTTGCTAGCAGGAATACCCCCGTCGCCCCGTGGTGTGCCGCAAATCGAAGTATCCTTTGAAATCGATGTCAACGGCATCCTGAAGGTTTCTGCCCAAGACAAAGGTACAGGTCGAGAACAGAGTATCAGGATTACCAATACAGGTGGTTTGAGTACCAATGAAGTCGAACGGATGCGCCAAGAGGCCGAACTGTTTTCCGAAGAAGATAGAAGACGTAAAGAACTGGTTGAACTCAAAAACCAAGCAGATAATCTGTTGTTCAGTTACGAATCCACCATCAAGGATAATAGCAACTTTATCGGCGACCAGATGAAAACCTTGGCTAGTGAGAAAGTTTCACAACTCCAAGCTGCAATGATTGACTCTAGCATCTCCACAGTAGAATTTAAGCAGCGCTTAGACGACTTCCAACAAACCCTGTTTGCAATTGGTGCTGATGTCTACAATCGAGCTAACAGCCAAACAGATGAGATTGAAGAGGCTTCAGGTAGTCACTTTACCCCAGAAGTAGACTCACCAATGAACGGTACACTAATACCACAATTCAACTTTGATTTCGACGAAGAAAGTACTGCCCAGGTTGATTATGAGGCGATAGATTAGGGATTGGACATGGGGTATGGGTTATGGGGCTTATTAGTCATTAGTTATTTCTTCCCCGTCTCCCCTGCTCCCCCACCTCCTTCATCTTCCCCACTCCCCAAAGTTGCAGATTTTTGTTAAAAGAATTTAATCTATCTAAAAT
>NZ_WBKL01000202.1:0-12659 GCF_015714705.1 Nostoc sp. NZL
AATTGCCAGTCTTGTCTGCAAATAATTCACACAACTCTATTAATGTTGCATCTGGATATGATTCAACTAATTCTCTCAACTCTATATCTGCATTTGTTAAATGACTAAATTGCGGCTTTCCTCGCGGCTTATATTGTAAATCTCCTTCAAGTTTTTGTTGTTTTACCAGCTTTTGCACTAAACTCTTTGACACGGAAAATATGTTAGCTACTTTCCTGATTGAGATGTTTTTCTCAAGATGTGCTGCAACTATTTTTTCTCGTAGATCGACAGAATATGACTTCATTTAAAAGTATTTATATTTTAATCTAGTGTACCTCATAATAGACGCAAGTGCTGTAAAGGTTACGATGCGGATGCGCGCGTGAGCGAGGTTCTTGAGGCTCAAGGTAAAACTGCCGTGATTCCGTCGAAGTGCAACCGCACCACTGTGCGTGATTATGACAAAGACCTGTACAAAGCCCGGCATTTAATTGAGAACTTTTTTGCCAGACTCAAGCAGTACAGAGCGATTGCCACCCATTATGACAAACGCAAGGCCAATTTTCTCGGTGCAATTTACCTCGCTGCTACTGTGATTTGGCTTAACTGATGACACGCCCTAGGAAGAGTATTAGACCAATTATATTTAAAAGGATTAAGTGGAATCTTCACTTTGATAGCGTTAGCAGCAGTAAAAAAATCTGGAGTGGATTTATCATCGCTACACTTAGATTCTTCTTTATTGCACCTGCACATTGTCATTTTACTCAAGCTTTCCTTTTATCAACTTTTTTGAGTTACTCACTCTATTTTCAGTAACTCTACTTTTTCATGCAGTATTTTTTATAACTATCCTTCTTTTTCCCAACTCCAGCTTGATTTTTAACTTTCCATCCCTTATGACTTTGGTTTTGAATCAAAAACTAGCTCCCAAATTCCCTATCATTTCTTTTGTGACAGTTTCAGGTGCGGAATGTAGGTTCAATTTGTCCACTTTCACGATAATGACACAGCAGTTTTCGTAGAAACGACAAGCTGACCTTGAACCTTGAGCTTTGCGTCACTTGCCATTAAGAACCTTCCTTTGCTAACCAACCTGAATGGCGCGACCGACGCAAATGCTCTAAGTCTGAGTAAGATACTGCCATCGAATCAAACAATTACTTCATGTATAGGTTACCGTAGTTTGTGGCTCAATTACATGACATGAGCAGATTTTTAAAGTTTTCCACCGTTTTCATTCTCGTTGAGAAATTGCTGATACATAGGTCTAGCTATTTGTAAAAAAATTGTCGAGGGCATGGGGATCGGATCTAGGCTGAGTCTAAAACAGTCATAGGAACAGTACTTTATGTTACCTTCAACGCAAACTAAGGTATCTTTGAATATATGTACATTACACCTGCCTAATAACTTCCTAAGAACTGCATGTTTCTTAATCAAGCATTGCGACCCATTGAAGTTTTGCTAGTTGAAGGCTCTTCTAGTGATGCTAACCTAAACATCAAAAGCCTTTTAAATGCCCAAATTTCCAACAACTTACACCGGGTTGAAGATACTGAAAGTGCTATGAACTATTTACGGGAGCAACAAGAATTCACTAATGTTCCCCGTCCAGATTTAATCTTACTCGACCTGAATCTCCCAGGAATGGGCGCTAAGTGTTAACAAAAATCAAATTAGAACCGAATTTTAACTGTATTCCTATTGTTATAATTACTACCTAAAATAATGAACAGTCTATACTACGTTCTTATAATCTCAGTGCTAATTGCTATGTAACAAAAACTATTGATGTCTACCAGTTTATTCAGATTGTGCATTTGATCTAAGATTTCTGGCTGATAGCAGTAACATTACCACGAAAGTAATGGGGTTGGGAATTTAAATTGTTGCTAAAAACAGCAGAGAATTAAACCCTGTTCAACAAATGGGAAATCAGGTGATTATCTAACAAATTGATATAACCCTGTACTATGGAAAAGCTCATAATTCACATTCTATTAGTAGAAGATAGCCCCAGCGATGCCCATTTGCTACGCCGGATATTTTTTCATGCAGATCAAGAACAATGGCAGATGTTACATGTTGAACGGCTATCTCAAGCAATAGATGCTACCAGGGAAAACTCTGCGCCTAACCTTGATGATTTTCAGATAGAGAGTCAAAGGCAACCGAGATTTGACTTGGTTTTGTTAGACCTCAGCCTCCCAGACTCTATTGGACTAGATACCTTGAAAAAATTTCGGGCAGCAGTATCTGATATCCCGGTTGTGGTGTTAACAGGGCTTGATGATGAAGATTTAGCAATGCAAGCATTAGCAGAAGGCGCACAAGACTATCTCGTTAAAGATCAAATAACGATACAACGGTTAGTCCGTGCCATTCGCTATGCCATTGAAAGGAGTGAAATTCTCAACCAACTACGGGATAGTGAAGAACGCACCCGTCAGGCGCTGGTAAAAGAACAGGAACTCAACGAGTTAAAGTCGAATTTTGTAGCAATGGTTTCCCACGAGTTCCGCACCCCCATGACCACGATTCGGACGGCTGTAGATATCCTTGAATATAACAGCGAAAAACTAACTTATGAGCGGAGAACTAAATACTTTGCTCGAATTCAAAATGCTATCAATCAGATGCTCCATCTATTGGATGAGATATTGTTCTTGAGTAAAACTGAAGCAGCTAAACTCGAATACAAACCTACACTTGTGGATTTAGAAAATTTCTGTACGGAACTCACAGATATTCTGCAACTCAATGCAGGTAGTCAGCACAGTATTATCTTTACTTTTCAAGGGGAATCCACCCAAGCCCAAATGGATGAAGACCTATTAAATTGTATCTTTACCAATTTGATCTCCAATGCTATCAAATACTCCCCTGAAAATGGCACTATCTGGTTTGATTTGATTTGTAAAGATCACTTCGCCACTTTTCTGGTAAAAGATCAGGGCATGGGCATTCCCTTCAAAGACCAAACTCGTCTGTTTCAAACCTTCTATCGTGCCAGTAATGTGGGTGTAATTCAGGGAACAGGACTGGGACTCACGATAGTTAAGAAATGTGTGGAGCTACATGGTGGTCATATTCAATTAGAAAGTGAGCAGGGTGTTGGCACAACAGTAATTGTAACTTTGCCACTGCAATGACTATGCGGCTCAAGTAATTGTTACTATTTATTAGAGAATTTTGTTGATTTAGTGACTATCAAAAAATAAATCATTCAATCCTAATATATCAGGTGTGTTAGTCCTATATTTCAATATAATATTTAACAAAAACCATGATTATAATGCTTAAAATACCCCATCGTATGGCAAGACTAAATTTGTCCTTTATATTTATAAATTTTTAGGTCTAAAACGCTATAAGAGTCATTAGCTCTAACACCATTTTAGTCTTGCCATGCTACTACTTAAGATTTATTTAGTTGCTTATTTTGGATAAAGTTGAGCTAAAAAAGCTGGTAATAAGATAGACAATCAGGTGATTGTACTCTGTTAAACACCATTTTTCAACTAATCCTTGTTGGGTGATGGATTCAAAAAGGCAACTTCCCTTTAAAAGTATTTTGCTCATTAACCGTGTCACTATAGAAAATAGAGCTGCAAATTGAGCAATAGGAAGACTAAAGAACGCTGTGCAGATAACATTCTTAGGCACGAGTTCCGGTGTACCCACGCGATCGCGCAATGTTTCCAGTGTCGCCCTGAGATTACCCCAAAGGGCAGAACTATGGTTATTCGACTGTGGCGAAGGCACCCAGCATCAAATTATGCGGAGTGAACTGAAAATCAGTCAACTTTCCCGAATTTTTATCACTCATATGCATGGCGACCACATCTTTGGCTTGATGGGACTTCTTGCTACTTGCGGCTTGGCTGGCAACGTGGAACGAATTGATATATATGGCCCACCTGGATTAAATGATTACATTCAAGCCGCCTCCCGTTACTCCTACACACACTTTTCCTACCCCATTAAAGTCCATGCCATCCGTCCAGGGGTGATTTATGAAGATGATGACTTCACTGTTAGCTGCGGTAATTTGCATCACCGCATTACAGCTTTCGGCTACCGCGTAGCCGAAAAAGACCGGACAGGACGCTTTGATGTGGAAAAAGCCAAGGCCTTGCAAATCCCTCCTGGTCGCATTTATGGTCAACTCAAGCGTGGTGAAACAGTGACCCTTGCTGACGGACGGGTGATTGATGGCACTCAATTATGCGGCCCTACAGAAATTGGTCGAAAGATTGCCTATTGTACAGACACAATTTATTGTGATGGTGCAGTGGAATTAGCTCATGATACAGATGTATTAATTCACGAAGCAACCTTTGCTCATCAAGATGCAGACATGGCTTTTCAGCGGTTGCATTCCACAACCACAATGGCAGCACAAACAGCTTTAGCGGCTGGGGCGCATAGACTGATTATGAGTCATTTCAGTCCCCGCTATGCTCCCGGAAATACGTTGGAATTGAAGGATCTCCTCAAGGAAGCCCGTGCTATTTTTCCCCGTACTGACATGGCTTATGATTTCATGATTCATGAAGTACCCAGGCGGCGGGAAGTAGAGTTAACCAAGGTAAGCGTTTAAATTTTAAATTTTAGATTTTAGATTTTAGATTTCCTATCGAACCTTTCTAATCTAGAATCTAAAATTAACCAGGCTCTATTTTGGAGTTTGGTAGTCGAACTTATAATGCCCAGCAAATAGATAGCAGTTTAGTTTGATGAGTAAGTTAACTAGTTAACCAATAATTTACGGTTCACTAAGTGTATCAATAATATAAAAACAGTATGGTTTAAATATTTTTCTCAACGTGTTTTTTATATTACAAGTTCTCAAAATAACTTTAATACTATAGTAATATTATAAATCAGAGATTTTTCTACTTAAATATTTAGGAAAAATCATTAATTTTTCGTCAAGATTTTCCTTCCTTAAATAAAATATTTATTAAAATTTTATTCTCGCAACACTGATTAAGAATTTATATGCATGAATTGATGAACATGAAAGTAATAGTTGGCATAATATTATGCCAAGTGAGCTTGTCATTGCCGGAAGAATAATTAAGTATGCTATTGCGGTTATAGGTGTAAAAAACATTTTACATTTCTCATAAATCTTCCAAATAAATATAGTGTTTCGATATTAAAGGAGTTTGATAGTGGCTAAGACTAGTCTGAACCAAGAGCAACAGGTTACTACTTCAGCACAAGGCGCAGTTGACATCAGACAACTATCTACTATTTTGCTTCGCCGACGTTTGCTGATCTTGGGGGTTTCCTGTGTAGTTATGTCAGCTGCTAGCCTCCTAGCTTTCATTGCCAAACCTACTTACCAGAGCAATATGCAGATATTGGTAAATTCCAATTTATCTGAAGGCACACAGTCAAATAATATCCAACAAAGAGCAGACATCAAGGTTAGCGATCCTAATTCTCAAATTGTTGATTCCACTACTCAGATTAAACTCATGCTGAGTTCTAAGTTACTTCAGAAAGCCGTAGATTTACTTCATTCTGATTATCCTGATATTACCTTAGAGGATATTAATGGTCAAACAGAACAGAATAAAAAAGCATCTCTAGAAGTGGCTCCAGAAGAGGGTGGCATAGGAACTAATAAAGTTTTTAGTCAATTATTTAAAGTTTCCTTCAATGATGACGATCCAGTCAAAACACAAAGAGTACTTCAAGCTCTACAGAAAGTCTATAAAAGCTACAACAAAGAGCAACAAAAAGAACGCCTAAATCAGGGACTGGCTTTTGTCAACGCTCGCCTACCTGAGATAAAAAAAGAGGTGGATAAAGCTGATAAGAATTTGGAACAGTTTCGCAAGAAACATAAATTACTCGATCCCGAAGTCCAAAGTAAAATCCTGCTAGAATCTTTAGCCGATATTCAAAAACAGCTACAAACCACTCGTGCCCACCTTCAAGATGTAAACGTTCGCTACGATAATCTAGAGCAACAAATAGCCTCCTCATCCCAGCAGAATGCACTAATTTCTTCCCGTTTAAATCAGTCAAGCCGCTATCAAACACTATTGAGTGAAATTCAAAAAACTGAACTAGCCTTGGCTAAGGAGCGGCTGCGCTATACAGATGATTATCCATCGGTACAAAAACTAAAACAGCAACGCCAAAGTCAACTGTCGTTATTACGACAAGAAGTGAAAGCTATTACTACTGGCAGTAAGGGAGAACCGCTCTTCAAAACTCAAATGGTAGGGGTTGAGCCAAAGCTAGTAGACGAGTTAATTCTGGTGCAGACAACTGTTTTAGGACTAACTGCCAATGAAAAGAATCTAGCCGAGTCAGAACAGCGACTTCGCTCTGAGCTAAACAAATACCCAAGTTTAATAGCAGAGTATAACCGTCTGCTGCCAAAGGTAGAAACTAGTCATAAAACCCTTGAACAACTACTCCAGGCGCAACAGTCTTTGGGACTTAAAATTGCTCAGGAAGGATATAACTGGCAAATTTTGACAGAACCTGCTCTGGGTACTTATATGGGGAGCAACAGATTATTACTTTTGGTTGGAGGAGCGGTAATTGGGCCGATTTTAGGTATCTTAGCAGCCCTGATTTTGGAAACGTTTAATGACGCTATTTATTGTGCGGGAGATTTAAAGAAACTGACGAACCTACGTTTATTGGGGTCAGTGCCAAAACTACCATCGCGTGGTGTCAAAAAGCGGCGGCTGGGCCTGCCTTGGAATGGGCGGCGAAGCTCAGAACCCTCTGTAATAGAAGCCAGTACTAAATTGCCTATCCATGAAACCTTGGATATGATCTACCAAAATATTCAAATATTAAAATATCCCTTACCCTTCAAGTCGCTGATGTTTACTTCAGCACTACCAGGAGAAGGGAAGACAACCTTAGTATTAGGGCTTGTGGCTAGTGCTACTCGGATGCATCGACGGGTATTAGTAATTGATGCTAATCTACATAATCCTAGCCTGCATAAAATTCTGGAACTATCCAACGACTGGGGACTATCTCTGTTATTAGTTGATGAGACGACTACTCATTTTCAAGATTACATCCAGCCCATTCACCCCTCCATTGATATTTTGACTGCTGGACCGGAACCAGAAGACACGGTGAAGTTGCTCAGTTCTCAACGGATGAAAGAACTAATAGAGTTGTTCGAGCAAAGTTATGACCTAGTACTAATAGATGCTCCAGCTATTTTAGGCACGGTTGATGCCAGGATTGTGGCATCTTTTTGCAATGGTATTGTGATGGTAGAGCGCATGGGTAAAGTCACCCGAACTGAACTAACTCAAGCAACAGAAATTTTGAGTAAGTTGAATTTAATTGGAATTATCGCTAATGAAGTGAGCAATTCTCAAAAGGTATTGGCATCGTAGACCGAAGAAGACGCGGCGACCCTCTTGAAACTCTCCGTGTCCCCACTTTACCGCGTTATCTTTTGGACGGTTTTTAAATGCGATCGCACTGTTATTTGTAGAATAAAGCACGGGTGAGAACTACTGGTATGCGCGATTGCTTGTACCACAGGTAGAAACTTTTGCCAAGAGCAACTGTCAAGATTAACTGATTTCTACCTTATAGCTAAAGCAAAATGCATAATTAATAGGAGGTGGCAACCTCCTGCGTTGGAGAAGTGTCTCATCTTAAGTAGTAGACGCCATAGTCTAGAGCGTCAATTAGATACTAGTGTGATTAGATGATCAGCATGAAATTCCAACTTTACTTAGGCTCTTTATTTTCCCAGATTAAAGTACGTCATTGGTGGGTCAGTGTCTTCTTGTGGATAGCTTTGGTTGCTCCCGCTCAAGCATCTGTAATCCTGCGCGTGGCAATTGAGAAGGGAGTTAATCAGGTAAAAGTGGGCAGTTCCACTACTGGAGTCATTAAGGATAGTACCGGCCGGACTCTGGGACAGTTGCCGGCGATGAGTGCATATTATGCCCAAGCTGTTCCTGGCGGTGTGGCTTTAGATAAGTGGCAGTCTGGTTTATTTTGGATTGAGCCAACAGGTAAAGGATTCGTTTATATTGGCGATCGCTGGTATCGGGGTAGAACTCTGGTTGTCCCCACAGAAAAAGGCTTAACCGCTGTTAACTGGGTTGATGACCAAGAGTATCTCTACAGCGTTCTCGGTGGCGAAATGAATGCTAGCTGGCCCCAAGAAGCACTAAAAGCCCAGGCGATCGCAGCTCGCACCTACGCTCTCTACGAACGAGAAAAACAGCGGAATAATCCCATTTATGACTTAGGCAATACCCCCGATCGCTGGCAAATTTACAAAGGTGTAATCAGTGAATCTCCTGCTACTTACAAAGCAGTGGATGAAACAGCAGGGCAAGTACTAACTTATAAAAACAAAATTATTCTCTCAGTTTTCCACGCTTGTTCTGGAGGACACACGGAAAACGTAGAAGACGTTTGGGGAAATGCCTTGCCGTACCTGCGGGCTGTTCAAGATTATGATCAAAATATCAGCGCGTGTAATTGGGTAAAAACCTTCTCTTCCAGTGAGATTAGCGCTAAATTCCCTGAAGTTGGCAGTGTGACGGCGATGATTCCAGAAACATTCTCGCCTTTTCGCAGTGTTAAAGTCTTGAAAATTGTCGGTAACAAGGGTACGAAGGTGCTACAGCGTGAGGAAGTGCGGACAGCGCTGAAGCTAAAAAGTACCCGCTTTAGCGTTACCAAGGGAGCGGATGGTAGTTTTGTGCTGCAAGGGCTTGGCTTCGGTCATGGTTTGGGCATGAGTCAGTGGGGGGCGTACAATCTGGCTCGGCAAGGAGTGAACCATTTGCAAATTTTAGGGCATTATTATCAGGGTGTAGCCTTAACACCAATTCAGGCGAAGTAAGAAGAAAGTTAGGAGTTAGGAGTTAGGTGTTACAAGTTAGGAGTTTTAGATAAATCTTAATTATTCACTCCTCACTCTCAACTCTTAACTCTATTCCCCACTCCCACGTTCCAAGCGCCGTTGCCATTCAGCATCAATTTGTTCAGAACGCTCAACTTCTTGGTCGAGTAAGTCAGTTTCGCTGGAATACACTAAATCTTCGTTGCCAATGACTTTTTCTGTGGCAAATTGTTGGGCATAGTCGATTTTTTGTTGCAAAGGTGCATCAGGACTTGTCAATAGTCTTGATCTGGAAAGGCGATCGCGGTTGCGATCGCCTATTTTGCGATTACGCCACCGAATCCAGAAATAACGCAATAACGGTATGCCTAAGAAACCTACTCCATAAGCCAATAGCAGCCAATAAATTCCTTGAACAAAAGCTACAACTCCACCTAATTGAGCGGCAACTGTGCCATCTCTCAACAAACTTCCCAGTACTAAAGCACCAACAAAATTTAGTATACCCAACCCAGCACTCAGCATAATTTGCCCAGAATTTGCAGCACTAAAACGCCAGGGAAATTCCTCCAAGTAAGCTGATATTGCATGACGGCGCTTTTTAACAGCACTCACCTGCAACTCTGGGAAGTAATAAACAATTTGCCCTTCTGGGCTTACCGTTGGTTGCCCATTAAATCGCGTCAGAACGGGCAGCATATAATCTTCGTACTCTCTTGTATATCCCTCGCCAATGTCATCCAAATATGGAGCAATTTGTTCTGCTACCACTGCACCACGGTTACTCCGAATCACTGTAGCAATTTCTTGCCAGCGACGTTCTTCTAAGTTGGCATTAGGATTACCATCGCCAAACAAAAACGAAAACACAGCTTCAAAGAAATTCAGATTGCTTTCTTCCCGGCTGCCACGTCGCCGTTCCTGATAGTGGGTGTCATAATTTGGGCTAAGATACCAAAATAAATTTGGAAAATAGAAGAACCCCCCACCGCCAGAATTACTACCCTGATTGTCGCCGTCACGGTCTGAATTCGCAGCGGTAATGATAATGAAGATGGTAACAGTTATCAGGGCGATGGAAACAGTTAAGAAAATTCCAAAAGAAATACGAATCA
Organism: Nostoc sp. NZL; assembly: GCF_015714705.1. NCBI lineage: Bacteria > Bacillati > Cyanobacteriota > Cyanophyceae > Nostocales > Nostocaceae > Nostoc > Nostoc sp. NZL. The sequence goes on from NZ_WBKL01000202.1 coordinate 9,970, forward strand.
GGTAAAACAGAACACTCCAGACCTTTTTCCACCATTCCTGCAATCGTAACTGGAAGTATTTCTTACGTAAAATTGCTCGGAAATTTTGTGGAAAAAGGAAAACTATATCACCTGAATCCGCTACCTGCAAATGCCCCCCAGCATCAGATGCCAGGGCTAACAAGCTTTGATTAGCTTCAGCGACGTTCAATCCTGCCTGAGTTGCCACATCACCAACGGTGACACGGTAGCCCAGTTTTTCCACAGCTTGCATGATGGTGGGACTGGGAGCCATTGCTCTCCCCTCCTGTTGAAACTTATTTCCCTTTTCTTAAGTATAAAGTTTTATTTTGAGCGACTTGGCAAAGGTAGGGATAAAGCATGAAATCAATAAAAATAGAAATTCGTACCGATGAAAGCCATTGTCAGTCCATACTTTGAAGCTCAAGTCTATAAACCAAGAAATTACCCGACACGCAGCATGTTATAATTGTTTCCCTCAGCTTGGTTAATCAGCAAATTTTCTGCTCAAATATGGTTCAGTACACTCTCGCTCAAAGCCCAGAAATTATCCTTACTGTTTCTGGAAAAGATTCAGCCAAAGCCCGTGATAAAGCAATGGATCAGCTGATGGAACTGATGGATGCAGGTAAGCTACCCACGGAACTGGAAGAAGGATTTGGGCCTCAACAATTAATTGAGGTTAAAGAGTCAACGATTGATACTGCTAGCGGTGAGGATACCATTACACAAGCTGTCCAGGTTCTGAGTAACCTAGCCACGCTCAAGCTGAAGGTTCAAGAGTCACGATCTGAAGCATTGGAAATTCGCAAAGCGGTTGATGTTCTATTCACCGATGAGTCGGTGACAGAAGAGGAAATTACTCGGCTCAAGGAAGGTTTTAAAGTTCTCAAAAATTTCGCCCAAGCTAATGTGCGTTATCAGGAAGCGCGATCTAAAGCAGAACAGGCTCGGCAGACTCTGGATCAAGCTCTCAAATCTCCTGACAAGTAACGTTTACACAACCGGATGCATTGAGACGCATATTAAAAATGTAATTAGATACTTTAAAAGACAGGTATAACAGCCTGTCTTTCTTTTTACTGGGGCGCTAGGATTCGAACCTAGGGATGGCGGGACCAAAACCCGCTGCCTTACCACTTGGCTACGCCCCAACGAATTTACTCTACTTAATATAGCAGTTAGTCATGGGTTAATGTCAAGTACTTTAATATTTTATTTCAAATAACGGGTTTTTATAGCAGGACATTGATTGATCGGAATGATTGCACTTAGACTTTTTCATTACTTTTGGCTGAACCCTTGAATCTTGGTTGGCTGTATCGTCGAACCCACATTAATTGATCCGATAGTGATGAAAGAGGGTTACAAAATTCTGCAATGTTCTATAGAACAGAACACATATTCCTTTTCTTTAATCCCCAGTTTGTTGAAGGAAGACAGCTGCAATACGACTTGATGATAGTAGTTGCTTTGTAGCCAGCCATATAAAGAGTGGAATGGTTTTAGCATAGCGACCGCAAAGCCGGCGCGGTTCTTGAATCCATCGATACAGCCATTCAAGTCCTAAGTCTCGAACTATGCGGGGTGCCCGCTTATGAATTCCTGCATAAACTGGGAAAACTCCACCCAGTCCAATCATTACAGCTTGTATTTTACCCTTATGTTGAGCGATCCAATTTTCTTGTTTGGGACATCCCAGAGACACTAAGACGGCGCTGGCACCACTAGAATTAATCTTTTGAACTAAAGCTTCGTCTTCAGTTTCAGTGAGTGGACGAAAGGGTAGAGGTTCCATCGCCGCAATCTTCATCTGCGGAAATTCTTGCTCTAACCTTTTTCGCATCCTAGAAAGAATTTCTGTTTGGGAACCTAAAAAGAAAATACTAAGATTTTGTGTTTGAGTTAGCTGACACAAGGCTAGGAAAATATCCATCCCTGCCACACGGTCTTGGTAAAGCGCTCCCATTTTCCGCATCATCCATACTAGAGGCATACCATCAGGAGTAACTATATCTGCATTTCGTAATACGGTGGCAAATTCTGGATTCCAATGAGCTTCAATGAGCATGTGTACATTGGCTACGTATACAGTTTTACTCTCACGCCTCCTTGCCCACTTCAGTATTGTTTGTACTTGGTCATCAAAGCGTAAAGCAGTAATAGGAAAATCCAGTACTTTTTTAGTAGGTAGAAGCACTCTTGCCACCATCAATAACTCCTGTGTCCAAGAAAAAAATCCATAAGATTACCTAGACCATTCCGAATATTGGAAAATTCAGATTGGATGACTCCTGACTTTTTGTAGGCTTGTGTCATCGTTGGAAGTTAACACATGGAGATGCAATTGCCTTCTTAAGATACTTTTGACTTAATCGGTAATATTAGAATTATTTGCTGCTGTGTCCTAGCTTACTGTTTTAAGCTAGGGGTTTTAGACGCTGTTTGACAAAATTCATACTTACTTCATAATTAATTTTTGATTTGTTCATGCAAGCATTACAATTGCGAGAAATTCCTATAGACATGCATTTAAATGAGTAACATTTATAACGTAACTTAGTTACGCATAAAAGCGAAACATCAGACACTCAGTCTACCAATTTTGATACGTAAGTATGCGCTTAAGAGATTTAATTCAAATTAGTAGATTTTAAAAAATAAATAATAATATTTTCTTATCTTATTAT